>NZ_JBEOOQ010000030.1:0-61108 GCF_040309305.1 Pseudoalteromonas sp. RB2-MNA-CIBAN-0110
ATTTGTATCACCTAACGTTTGATGAGATGCATAATAACATCTCTAAGTAGGTGGCCAAATTAACTATGCCACTTCACTCTGGGAGTCGGGCTATTCCTAATACTTTTAGAGGCGTTTTTGGCGATTACAAAATTGGTAACACTAAATTATACGGTTACGTTTACGATAAATGGAGCCGTCGACACGATGATAGATGGGAAGACTTTTCTACCGATCAATCGGCAACTGGTGCTATTAGCGTAATTTGGGGCGTAGGTGCTACGCATAAAAAAGACAATCTAATATTAGAGGCTGAATATTTAAATTCGCACAATTATTTAAGTAAAATCGGATTAAAAATCAGTTACGACATTAAGCTTGAGCAAAGTAAGTTAACCCTTTCAACTGGCATATTTACCTCACAAGATGATGGTGATTTATTTGTAACAGGCGCAGAGGGCGGAGATTTAGATGATGAAGATACATCTGGTGCATTAACAGGTTTAACTAAAAGTGAAAACGATGGATTTGCCTATTACCTAGATGCTGATTGGAAAAAAGATATTTGGAGTGTAGGTGCGGCATTTACTAAAGTAAGTGATGCTTGGATTGAAGATAATTTCAGTGGCGACCATGGTACAAACCCATTTCCAACTCGCTCATTAATTGGTGCCGATTTAACAAACCAAAATGAAACATCATGGCAAGCTCGTTTAGGAATTGATTTGAAAGCAGTATCGCCTGGCTTAACAACTAAATTTTACTACACAGACGGCAGCGATGCTGAAAACTCTGCATTGGGTAAGTTAGGTGGTACAGCCGACGAAAAATATTGGGCTGTAGATACTCGCTATAAAGTTGAGAAAATAAAAGGCTTAAGCTTACGTTGGTTATTTGTAGGTTATACAACCGAAAAATCAGGCAGTGTTGATGGTGTTAAAGGCGATAGAGCTGACCATCGAGTTTATGTAGATTACACTATTAAATTTTAAAATAACGTTTAATAAGCCAATGCAAATTTATACATTGGTTTTGTTTCCTTTTTTCATTATCTTTATGATAAAACTAACAAATCAATAATAAAAATTAAGCTAATATATGTTTTCTCTTCAACAGTGGCAATCACAGGGTCAATTTACTCAAATTAGTGGCCATCAAATTTTTACTAAAACAGCTGGTGATATAACTAAGCCTGCGCTGCTTTTAATACATGGCTTTCCAAGTGCTAGTTGGGACTGGGAAGGTATGTGGCAAACCCTTAGTGAACATTATTTTGTAATTACACTCGATATGCTAGGTTTTGGTTTGTCAGATAAACCTAAAAATGCAGGCTATAAAATTACTGAACAAGCCGACTTATATACTCAATTTTTAAAAACGTTAAATATTAATGATATACATATTTTAGCTCATGACTATGGCGATACTGTGGCTCAAGAGTTATTAGCAAGGCAAGTCGTTAGCCAAAGTGACTTTAAAATAAACAGTGTGTGCTTTTTAAATGGTGGGTTATTTCCTGAGGTGCATAAACCCTTATTTATACAAAAGCTTTTACTTTCAAAGCTAGGTTGGATAGTGCCAAAATTAATGAATAAACAAAAATTTGCCAATAATCTACTTACTATTTTTGGTAAAAGTACACCGCCTTCAAAACAAGTGGTAGACACACTTTGGGAGCTGCTAATTTATAAAGATGGCTTAGCCGTAATGCCCAAACTCATTAGTTATATAAAGCAGAGGCAGCAAAACCGAGCACGCTGGGTTGGTGCCATCATAAATAGCAATATACCACTTACGTTTATAGCAGGCGCAGAAGACCCCATCTCTGGTAAGCATATGATTGAGCATTATAAAAAGCTTATTCCCAATGCGCGCGTACAAGAGTTTGTAGAGCTTGGGCATTATCCGCAAGTAGAAAATCCAGATGCAATTACACAGGCTTATTTGAATTTTAGATATTGCCAATAAAAACGCGGCTACTAAATTAAGTGCCGCGTTTATAAATTTTAGAACTCTGAGTATTTAGGCTTTGAACCTTAATATTTTTGCTTTGGTGCTCTTAATTGTTTTTCAAACTCATCTGAAAACAATATCGTGCCATCATCTTCCTCTGTAGGGAAGGCAGCAATAAGTAAGTCATCTTCCTCAAGACCCGGTGTCCAGCGACTAAACCAGTCAGCAAGTGGGATTGCTTTAGCGCTGCAGCCAGCCCATTCTCCAGTTGCCCATGCTTCTGCAAATTCACGAGTTGGCCAAACTGGCACACAGTCGTCATCTTCGTTGGCAAGCATAACGCAGCCATCATCATCGTTTAAAATCCATACTTGCTTGAACTGTTGTACGGTTTCGAACATATAGGCTAGGCGTTTTTTTGCTCCAAGTCCTAAAATTACTGCGTGTTCTTCGCTTAAATTTGGCGTTGTCATAATTAGCTCACTCTTAATTACTATTGATATTAATATATCTAAATTATATGCACACAAGTATATCGAGTTATATGACAGAGTGTTGAAAAGTTGCTATTTAATTTCAGCAATGCAGATCTAATTTGTAGATTGATCAGTATAATTTCTCACTAATTTGAGCGATCATTCAAAAATAAGCTTGAATGTTTGTAAAAAGGCCACATTGTAGTAAGCATATACTTAATGAAGGATTGAAAAATGACAACTGATCTACTTGCTCCGTTTAAATTAAATAACACGATTGAGCTTAAAAACCGCGTACTTATGGCGCCATTAACGCGTTGTATGGCTGATGATAACTTAGTGCCAACACAAGATATGGTTGAATATTATGCTCGCCGTGCCGAAACCGGTTTAATTATTAGTGAAGCAACTATTATTCGTCCAGATGGGCAAGGTTACCCAAATACTCCGGGTTTATTTACCAGCGAGCAAATTCAAGGTTGGAAAAAAGTAACTGACGCTGTGCACGCTAATGGCGGCAAAATGTTTGCACAGCTATGGCATGTTGGCCGTGTTGCACACCCTCACTTTTTTGATGGCGATGTACTTGCTCCATCAGCAATTGGCGTTGAAGGCTCTGTCCCTCGTATGCGTGAGCTTACATACATCACACCAAAAGCAGCCACTACTGATGATATTAAAAGTCTAGTTGCTGATTTCGCAAAAGCTGCTGAAAACGCAATTGAAGCAGGCTTTGATGGGGTAGAGATTCACGGTGCTAACGGTTATTTAGTTGACCAATTTTTACATTACGCTGCAAATACACGCAGCGACGAATATGGTCAAACGCCTGAAAACATGTCGCGTTTTGCACTAGAAGTAACCGATGCGGTTATTGCTGCTGTAGGCAGTGATCGTACTGCACTTAGATTAACACCGGGTGCTTACTTTAATATGAGCGAAGATAGCCGCGATAAAGCGGTATTTGATTACTTATTAACAGAACTTGAAAGCAGAGAATTAGCGTACTTACACGGCGGTATTTTTGACGACAGCATGCGCTTTGACTCGCTTGAAGGCAAAAGCATCTCTGAATTTTTACGAGCAGGCTACAAAGGTACATTAGTAGGCGTAGGTAGTTATAGTTTTGAGTCAGCAAAAGAAGCTATTAACGATGCTAAGTTTGACTTAATTGCTATTGGTCGCCCACTTATTGCAAACCCAGATTACATTAGCAAAATTGCAAGCGGTGAAGAGTTAGTACCATACAGCGATGAAATGCTTGCACAATTGAAATAAATTACTATTTGTAATAAGTTCTAGAAAATAATTAAGACACCCAAAGTTAAACCTTTGGGTGTCTTTTTTTGTACATATTCCCGCCATAAATCTTCCATATTTGTTTAATTTTTATGTAAATAAAGTTCATCCTCGTTGTCATATTTAAAATTCATACTGTCCGCGTTTTCATATTTCATAATTAAAATCAAACGGGACAACAATGTACGCTTTAAAAAACAAATCGCTTTTGAGCATGGCTATTGCCATGGCTGTATCAACATCTGTTCATGCTAACGACAACACCATAGAAGAAGTAACCGTGGTTGCTAAACCAACGAGCTACGCTAACAATGTTATTGAGCCTGCAATGCTTGAGCAACAAAGTTCGGTATCGAGCATATTATCAGTTATTGATAATTTACCAGGTATTAGCATAAACGAAGGTGATGCATTTGGTGGCGACGATTGGTCTACTACAATCACCATGCGTGGTTTTAGTATTGATGGAAACCAACAACAATTAGGTATGACCGTTGATGGCATTCCCAATGGTGGCTCTAATTATGGCGGTGGTGCTAAAGCTAACCGTTACCTAGATAGCGAAAACCTTGCAACGGTTGAAGTAGGTCAAGGTACGTCTGATATTAAGTCGGCTTCACTTGAAGCACTAGGCGGGACATTTAACTTTGTAAGTAAAGACCCAAGCCTTGAAAAAGGCACTACCTTTGCTTATACATCAGGCAGCCACGACGCCACGCGTTATTACTTTAAACACGAAACAGGCACTGTTTTTAATAACACACAAGCGTACGTAAGTTACTCGCAAACAGATACAAGCCGCTGGATTGGTTCTGGCAGTAATGGGGGCAAAGACAACCAACACGCAGAGCTTAAGTTTGTATCTAATTTTGACGATTTAACGCTCACTGGTCGTTTATCTTACGACGATGTAAGCGAGACAAACTATAACAGCGTAAGCCTTGAGCAGTTTGAACAAACACCAGAGTGGGATCAGCTAACATGGAATTGGACAGGAGTTCCGCACTTTGACCAAATGTTTGCAGAAGGGTGGGGAACGCTTCGTGAAAATACCTTAGGCTATTTAAAATTTGAATACGCGATTTCGCCAACTTCATTATTAACCGTTAGCCCTTATTACCATAAAAATTCAGGTCGCGGCGATTGGATCCCACCTTACTTAACAACGCCTGTTGATGAAAATGGCGAACCAACAACGCAGGGAGGTACTAATGCAGGCTCTTATGGTTTTGCTGATAGTGAAGGCAATCCGCTTGCACCAAATGCCGATTGTACGCAAAGTTTGAGCTGGCCATGGGAGTCGGGTCCTGGTTTAAATCCTGCGTGTTACGATGCAACAGCAACGCCGGTTATGTCTTACCGCCATACGCATTACAACAAAGATCGTTTAGGTGTAACGGCAAATTACCAAGCTACATTTGGTGATCACGATATAGAAGCGGGCTTTTGGTATGAGCAAAGCGAGCGTGACGAATCGCGTGATTGGCACAAAGTAATTGATGCGCGTATTTATCATCACTTTGATAGCACGCCTTACTGGACACAATACAAAAACACTTTTGATACCGATACATTCAAATGGTACCTACAAGACTCGATTAATTTTGGTGACTTAACATTAAATATTGGTGCAAAACAGTATTTAGTTGAATTACAAAAGTACGACCACTTTGCTAACGAAAGATCAGATAAAGTAGATAGCGACTCAGACGTTTTATTTAGCGGTGGCGTATTGTATCAGCTAAATAACAGCACAGAATTATTTGCCAGTTACAGCGAGAATTTTTCCGCAATAAAAGACGGTGTACTTGAGCGAGACAGTTCAACACTTACAAACATAGAGCCAGAAACTGCCGACAATATCGACTTTGGTGTACGTTACCAAGCCGACAGATTAACTATTACAGCAACGGCTTACAGTGTTAAGTTTGATAATCGGATTACCTTTATTGCCCCTGGTAGTGGCACAGACGGCATTGATTACACGATTGGTACAAATGGCTCGTACGTAAATGTAGGGGGTATTGACTCAAATGGGCTCGAGCTTGCAGCAAGCTATATGCTAACACCAAGCTGGAGCGTGTACTCGTCGTATACGAATAGCAGTTCTGAGTATTCATCCGATGATCCAAATGCATACGATTCACAGGGCGTAATATTAAAAGACGAAAGTGGTAATGAGGTAGCACCAAGCTTTAGAAAAGGCGACAGCATAATAGATTCATCAGAGGATTTATTTGTGGTATCTACCGATTACTTTAGCGATGGCTTTCGTGTTGGTTTATCGGCTAAATACACCGGCGAGCGTTTAGGTGCATGGCAAGACGAAGACACGCGCGCCCGCAATAAAGTAGACGGCTACACCGTACTTGATTTTAATGCAGGTTATTCAACTGACGTAGATGCAGGCCCGTTTAAAGCCATTGACGTATCGTTTGTTGTTTATAACGTTACTGACAAAAGCTACTTAGCAGGTGGTACCGGTAACGGCGCTACTTATTACATTGGTGCGCATCGCACCGCAGCAGTTACATTTACCGCTGACTTTTAATTAGGTTTTAGTAATTGAATTAAAATAAAGCCCATCATTGATGGGCTTTATTATATGAAAGGGCGCAAACGCGATGAAAACAATTATAAAAGTAACACTATTTAGCTTAAGTGTATTAGCGAGCAACTTTGCAACAGCAGCGCAAAATGTAGTGCTGATAACGCTTGACGGAGTACGCTGGCAAGAAGTATTTAATGGGGCTGATAATAGCTTAATTAATAATACTGATTTTGTTAAAAAGCTTGAGCAATTAAAGACCCAATTTTGGGCAAAAACAGCAAATGAGCGCCAGCAATTACTAATGCCTTTTTTAACGCAAGTAGTGGCTAAACAAGGTGTAATTATTGGCGATAGGACTAACGGCTCTACTATGTCGGTAAGTAACCCGTGGTATTTTTCATACCCTGGTTATAACGAAATACTCACCGGTGAAGTTGACGAAAATATAAATAGTAACAACAAAGTGCTCAACCCAAATAAAACTATTTTAGAGCGTTTAGATAAGTTACCTGAGTTTAAAGATAGCACTGCCTTATTTGGTAGTTGGGATGTATTCCCATACATTGTAAATACTAAGCGCAGTAACGTGTATGTAAATGCAGGTTTTATGTCAATTGAAGAGAATTTATTCACCGATGCGCCACTCTTAAATGCGCTACAAAATGAAATTCCCAGTCCTTGGTATAACGTACGACTAGATAGTTTTACATATCGCTTTGCTAAAGCGTATATGTTGGCTAAAAAGCCTAAGTTGTTGGTGATAAGTTTAGGCGAAACCGATGACTTTGCGCATGATGGTCATTACGATCAATACCTTAAATCGGCAAGGCAACGCGTTTATAAAAGACTTATGGGCAACCATTCAAACTACAGCGGGTTATAAAAATAACACCACGCTAATTATTACTACTGATCACGGCCGTGGCAATAATGCCAACGATTGGCAACATCACAGCTCTAAACGTGCACTTGCTGAACTAGAGTTAGGTGAAAATACCTACCCAGAAGGAATTGTCGGCTCTGAACATATTTGGCTTGCAGCCATTGGCCCCGCAATAAAAGGACGTGGCTTAATTAAAACTGAAAATGAGCTTAAACAAGTGCAAATAGCGGCTACCGTTTTAAAGGCTCTTGGGCAGAACCCAAATGAAATAAATTCAAATATGGCGCCTGCTATTAGCGAGATTTTAAAATGAAGAACCTATTAAAACCATTGACCCTATCTGCCTTGGCGTTGAGTTTGGTTATTAGCGCAAGTGTTACTGCCGCGCCATCTAAAATTCTATTTGGTTCGTGTGGGCATCAAGATAAAAACATACCCATATTTAATGCAATTAACAAAGAGCAAGGGGATTTGTTTATATTTTTGGGTGACAATATTTACGGCGATACCAACGATATGGATGTACTTGCCGATAAGTACCAACGTTTAGGGGCAAAGCCTGGTTTTAAAACGTTAAAAGCGCAAACGCCTATCATTGCCATGTGGGATGACCACGATTATGGCCAAAACGATGCAGGTAAAGAGTATCCGCATAAAGAGCAATCACGCCAAATTATGCTTAATTTTTGGGATGAACCTGTAAACTCAGCGCGTCGCACTCGTCCTGATGGAATTTATACCTCGTACTTGTATGGTGAAAATGAGCAAACCATACAAGTAATAATGCCTGATTTACGTTGGAACCGTGATGCGCTAAACCATGTAGGTGAGCTTGAATACGACACTAAGCGTAAGTTAAATAACCAAGGCCCGTATAGTCCTAGTGAAGTGAAGGGCGCATCAATGCTAGGTGAAGCCCAGTGGCAATGGCTTGAACAAGAGCTTAAAAAGCCTGCTGCAATAAAATTGATTGCCTCAAGCTTACAGCTTTTACCCGATTTTACAGGTTGGGAGTCATGGGCAAACTTTCCTGAAGATAGAAACCGTTTATTTGCATTGATTAAAAAGCATAAGGTAAATGGGGTAGTGATCATCAGCGGCGATACGCACTGGGGTGAAATATCAAAGTATCAGCAAAACCTTGATTACCCATTAATTGAGATGACCAGCTCTGGCTTAACTGAAAAGTGGAAAGATGTAAGCCCTAACAAACACCGAGTAGGGAATTTTACTCATAACGTAAATTATGGTGATTTAAGCATAGACTGGCAGCAAATTGACCCCACTATTTCACTTAAATTAAAAGGCATTGATGGCGAAGTAATAATGCAAAGTGACTTTAGTTTATCAAGTATTAGCCCTTATAAATAAACTCACTACTACGCACAGTATATAAAATAGATGCTGTGCGTATAAAATCTGTAAGTTAGTTCTTAACTCTCTGATTTATTAAAGCCAATTACCCGTTTGCGCTACCCCTAATATTGAAAATATCTTACACTGGTTTTATCTCAAGCAAGGTCAGTGTTATATGCTAAATATTATTCAATCAAACCGGATGGAAGCCCTGCAAGCGCAGTTCCACCAGCTATTAAAAATAAACCCATTGCAAAGCCCGTTCGACAAAGAGGTGGTGCTAGTGCAATCGCCGGGTATGTCGCAGTGGTTAAAAATAGGTTTGAGCGAAAACTTAGGGGTCGCAGCGCAGGTAGATTTTCCGCTGCCGTCGAGCTTTATTTGGCAGTTGTATCAGCAATTACTGCCAAATGTCCCTAAAGAGTCGGCATTTAATAAGCCCAACCTTGCTTGGAAACTGTTCGCAATTTTACCAACCTGCATTGATGAACCGCTTTATTTGCCGCTAAAAACTTATTTAGAGGGCGATATAGACGGGCAAAAAACCTTTGCACTGTGCGAAAAAATAGCCGATGTGTACGACCAATATTTAATGTACCGACCGCACTGGATAGCCACATGGGATAGCGGCAAAGATGAGCTTGATGACGTAGATGTAACCATTGCCCCATGGCAGCCTGACTTATGGCGACGCATTGTAAAACTAAGCCAAGAACTTGGGCAAAGCCAATTTCATCGCGCTAATATGCAAGGGCAGTTACTTGCAGCACTTGAGACTATGGACAATAGCATACTGCCACAACGCATTAGCTTATTTGGTATATCGGCGATTGCCAGCTCCCAGCTAGACGTATTTGAAGCGCTGAGTAAAAAAACAGAGGTTATATTATTCTTTTTTAACCCGAGTGAGCATTACTGGGGCGATATTATAGATGAAAAAACAGCAGCTAAAATAAGCGCTAAATACGCTAAAATGCCGCTGGTGGAAGCGCAACAAAAAAAACAAACCAATCCAGATGAAGAATACTACTTTATAGGTAATCCATTGTTATCGTCGTGGGGTAAATTAGGTCGCGACTATTTTGAACAACTTGTACAGCTAGATGCCCGTTGGATTGACGGTTTTATTGATGTGTTTGACGACACCTTACTAGGGCAAGTACAAAGCGAGATTTATCAGCTTGCGTTTAAAGGCGAATCACTGACCGATAACAAAGAGTGGTTTATAAACGACGAAGGTAAATTACCAATCAGCGCAGCCGACACTAGCATTACGCTCAGCGATTGCCATACACCGCTCAGAGAAGTTGAGCGCTTGCACGACTACTTACTTAACTTATTTAATCAAAACCCAGCGCTTACCCCCAAAGACATAATCGTCATGATGCCCGATGTAGGCACTTACAGCCCTTATATTGAAGCTGTATTTGGCGGGGCACAAGGCAGCCGCTTTATTCCTTACGCATTGGCCGATTTAGCCATAGAGCAAGAAAAGCCCGTCCTTAGCTCATTTGCGAGTTTAGCTAACTTACCGTTTTCGCGCTTTGGTGTGTCGGATATTCTCGATTTATTACAAGTGACGCAAATAGCCGCAAAATTTGGACTTGAAGCGCACGAATACGAGCAAATTCAATACTGGCTTGAACGTGTAGGCGTTAAATGGGGTATAAACGCAGCGCATAAAAGCAGTTTTGATTTGCCCGCTATCGATTTAAATACCTGGCAACATGGGCTCAACCGTTTACTGCTTGGTATTGCCATGCGCGACGAGCAATGCCCGTTTAACGGTATTTACAGCGCTGATGAAGTAGAAGGTATGGCGCTTGATACACTCAATAAGCTCGTGCACTTTATTGATGTACTGCAAAGCTTTAAAGAGCAGCTAACGGGCGATGATACGCTCACTAATAAAGCGCATATTTTAAGCGAGCTGTTAAACGCAATATACGAAAGTGAAAGCGATGACAGCTGGGATTTATTAGTACTTCAAAACGTGCTCGAAGAGTTACAAAAGCACCACGACAACGGCGATTACAGCAAAGCGGTTTCGCAGCGTATTGTTAGTTACTTGATTAAACAAGGCATTCAAGAAAAAGGCGTAGGGCAGCGGTTTTTGGTCGGGCAAGTAAACTTTTGTACGCTTATGCCCATGCGCGCCGTGCCATTTAAAGTGGTATGCATGCTGGGTTTAAATGATGCCGACTACCCGCGTAACGTACAGCCCATTGGTTTTGACTTAGTGCCTTATTCTAAAAAGCAAAAAGGTGACCGATCACGTAAATTAGATGACCGTTACTTATTTTTAGAAGCGCTATTAAGTGCTCGCGACAACTTATACATGAGTTACATTGGTCGCTCGTGTTTTGATAACCAACCGCGCATGCCATCAACGCTTGTAAGTGAGCTGTTAGAATATATTGGGCGTAGTTTTGTATTAAGCGATAAAAGTGAAAAAACGCTGCCCGCATGTCTAATCAATCAGCAGCATTTACAGCCCTTTAATAGCCATTATTATTTAGCCGATGAGCAAGCCAATACTGTGTTGAGCAACCACAGTTATAATCCAATTTGGCTGCCAAGTGAGTCAATTAAACCACAGCCAGTTATTGCACTTGATGTGACTGTGCCAGAGCAGCTAGATCTAGACGTGTTTATTAGAAGTGTGTGCAGCGCACAAGAGAGCTTTTATCAGCAAACATTAGGTTTACGCCTGCCACAATTTAACGAAGTAGCAAAAGACGAAGAACCATTTAGCCTAGATGCACTGCGCCGTTATTTTTACCTTGATGAAATACTTAAAGCCAATATAAACGAGCAACCACTAAGTACCGAGCAAATACTGCAGCGGGGTGAGTTACCTCAAGCCAATGTAGGCAGTCTCATATTTGAGGGTATGGAGCACCGAGTTGACGCGCTTGCAGGGCAAGTAAAAGAGCACATTAAAGGCGGGAAAAGTGAGCCAATAGAAGTTTTGCTTACTATTGAAGGCACCAAAATAGAGGGCTGGCTCAATCATGTTTATTTGCAAAAACAAGTGTTTTATCGCAGTGCGAGTATTAAAGCGAAAGATTTAATTAAAGGCTTTATTTATCACCTCGCAGCGCAAAGTATGGATCAACAAGTAGAAACATTGTTACTTGGGCTCGATAAGCAAATTACCTTTGCGCCAATTAATAAAGCTGATGCCGATGCATTGTTACTTGATTGGTTTGAGTTATACAAAGCGCTGCGCGCAGAGCCTGTGCCATTTTTTCCGGTAAGTGGTTATGAATACGTTAAAAGCGGCGGCGATATAACAAAAGCAATGAGCAAATTTAGCCCGCAATACATAGGGCGAGGCGAGGGCGAAAATCCGTATATTCGCTTAACGGTGCAATCGCTAAACGACTGCCAAGAAGAATTTATAAAATGGAGTGATAAATTGCTCACGCCTTTATTTGAACACGCAAAGGAGAGTGACCATGCAAGCACTTAATCCTCTTACTATGCCGCTCATTGGTCAAAGTTTAATAGAAGCCAGTGCGGGTACCGGCAAAACCTATACGATTACGGGGCTGTATTTACGTTACTTACTAGGCATGCAAATAGAAGGTGAGTTAAATACGCCGCTCAGTGTTGAGCAAATTTTGGTTGTAACCTTTACCGACGCCGCCACCCAAGAAATTAAAGACCGCGTGCGCAGCCGAATTATTGCTGCACGCGACGCACTGCTTGGGCAAGACCCAAACGACGAACTCATTGAAGGCGTAATTGCCAAAATTGATGATAAACATCGCGCGTTTGATTTACTCGATGCAGCTGCTAAATCAATGGACGAAGCGGCTATTTTTACCATTCATGGCTTTTGTCAGCGGATGCTAAAACAACATGCGTTTGAGTCGGGTGTGGCGTTTAATCTCGAATTTATTTTAGATGAGCGCGACATACTGCTCGAAACCATTAAAGATTTTTGGCGTGCGTTTGTATACCCACTTAACAAAGAACGCACCGATGCTATTTTAGATGTATTTGCCGCACCCGAGGCTTTATTCGCTCAAGTGGCGAGCATTTTAAACAAAGCTAATGCGCACATTACGCCACAAATAAAATTAGACGATGTATGGGAGGCGCGTGACGAGTACATAACACGTGTACCTGCATTTAAAAAAGCGGTGTTAGAGCAAGAGTTTATAGGTGCTATAAAAGGCTCGGGTTTAAGCGGGTCTAAAACGCCAGCACGAAAAGGCAGCCTTGGTGCGCTTGAGGCATTTTGTTTAGGCGGTGATTTGTTTTTTGAATTTGGCACTAGCAAGTATTCGTTTGAAGTGTGGAGTACAGAAAACTTAAGCGATGCAGGCAACTATAAAAAAAATCAGCCATTATTTGTGCATCCATTGCTGAGTCAATTTGACGAGCTTGTCGCCCTTAATAACACCATAAACCAAGGGCTCAAAATAGCAGTTATACAACATGCAGCACGCTGGGTAAAAGCTGCAATAGTTAAGCGCAAGCAAGAGCAAAGCGTGATCACCCCAGATGACTTATTGACCAATTTACATAGTGCGCTTAATAACGAGCAAGGCGACGTACTGGCGCAAAAAATTGCGCAGTTGTTTCCGGTTGCCATGATTGATGAATTCCAAGATACCGATCCGATTCAGTACGGTATTTTTAGTAAAATTTATGGGCAACAAAATACCACGCTTGCCATGATAGGCGACCCTAAACAGGCTATTTATGGCTTTAGGGGCGCGGATATTTTTACGTATATTGGCGCAAAAGAAGCTGTACAGACTGATCAGCAATTTACGCTGGGTACTAACTTTCGCTCAAGCACCGACATAGTAAATAGCGTTAATAGTTTATTTGGCAAACACGCTAACAGCTTTATTTATAACGACGCCATACCGTTTAACGCAGTGGCTGCTAAAGGCAAAAAAGCAGATGATTCTTTTTTAATTGATGGCAAACCCGCTACCGCATTCGAATTTAATGTATTTGTGGATGAAGCCGCCGATGAAAAAAACAAACCAACCAACAAAGGTGTAGGGCAAGCGCATTTAGCCACTCACTTTGCTAATAAAATAGTGACCCTGCTTGAAAAAGCAAAACAAGGGGACGCGTGTATTGGCAGTAACCCTGTAAGCGCTGCCGATATTTGTATATTAGTGCGCGACCGTGTTGAAGCGCAAATAATGAAAAAAGCGCTTAGCGAAGCCAAAATAGCCAGCGTGTACTTATCACGAGAAAGCGTTTTTAGTCAAGAGCTTAGCCATCACCTACTTAACTTTTTAACAGCGCTGCATGGACAATATGATGAGTCATTGCTGCGCGGTGTTTTAGCTGGTCCATTATTTTGTTTAAGTTATAACGAAATACACGCACTCGCCGATGATGAAAATAAATGGCAAGACTATTTAAACTTTTTTGCACAACTTAGCCACATTTGGAACAAGCAAGGCGCTATGGCAATGCTTGAGCGCTTAATGAGCCACAACCAGCTTAGCGCTAAATGGCAAGGGTTAGGGTATAACGTAGAGCGTTGGCTGACAGACTTTAGGCACTTGGGCGAAATACTTCAGCAAAAACAAATAGAGCTTGAAGGTACGCTGCGTTTACTACGCTGGTTTGCACAAAAAGTAAGCCAACAAGACGGTGAAACAGTACAAGTACGCCTAGAAAGTGACGCCAACTTAGTTAAAATTGTCACTATGCATGCCTCAAAGGGGCTTGAATATCCACTGGTATTTATGCCGTTTGCTAGTGGCTATCGCGAAACTAAAGAAGCGCTTTATCACAATAATGGCAAACTAATTTATGATTTAAGTAAAGACGAAGATGCCCTTCAAAAAGCAGAGCAAGAGCGCCTAGCGGAAGATTTACGCCTGCTGTATGTAGCACTTACTCGCGCTGTGCATTTTTGTGCACTTGGTGTTTATAACATTGGGCAAGGGCAGAGTAGCCGCTTAGCAATGCAAAGTAGTGCACTAGGGCATGTTTTATTTGCAGGGCTTGAACTTGCTAGTAGCCAAACATGGCGCACGCATTTAAGTGAGTTTTGCGACGCTAATAGCGCGATGAGCTATCAGCAATTTACCTCGCAAACGTTATTAGAGCAGGGCACGCTTTGTTTTAGTAATAGTGAAATTGCGCAGCAAACATTAAGTGTTAATAGAGTAACGGCAAATATTGAGCGTAACTGGCGAGCAACCAGCTTTAGTGCGTTGAGCTTTAAAAAGCACAGCGACCAATTAGCCCCAGGGCGAAGTGATGAAGATCACGAAAAAGACGAGTTTGCAGTGCAAGAGGACGAACTACCGTCACCTTATAGTTTTCCTAAAGGACCAAAGCCGGGTAGCTGTTTGCACGAAATATTTGAACAAATAGATTTTATTAGCCCAATAGTTCACCCAACTAATACCGAGCAAAACTTATCTGAGGTAGTTAAGCGCAGCCTTGAAAAGTATCACATAGGTGAGCAATGGCGAGAAGTGGCCGAAAAATGGGTGCTCGATGTTCTTGCGTGCCCCCTAGATAAAAGCTCTCTAGAAAACAGCCTTCTTTCATTAGGTGTGCTTACACCAGGTGATTGCCTAGTCGAAATGGAATTTAATTTACCCCTTGAGAGCTTAAGTGCACCTAAGCTAAACGAAATGCTGGTTAAACATTTTGGCTTTACGCAAAGTAAGCTTGAATTTTCACAAGTAAAAGGTTTGTTAAAAGGCTTTGTCGATTTAATATTTTGCTACCAAGGCAAGTATTATATTTTAGATTATAAGTCTAATTATTTAGGCAGTACGCCAGCTGATTACGAAGGCGATATGCTTGAGCAAGCAATGAGCAGTCATCAGTATCATTTACAGTATTTAATCTACACGGTAGCGCTGCATCGTTTATTAAAGCAACGTATAGCCGATTACTCGATAGAAACCCATTTAGGCGGTGTGTATTACACGTTTTTACGTGGAATGCCGGCAGGGCAAGGCGTGTACTTTAAAAAGCTAACTGTAGAGCAAGTAACTATTTTAGATGGCTTATTTAGCCAAGGAGCCATGCTATGAGCGATTTAAATGAGCAACCTGGCTTGTTTGACGATATAGACGAGACACTTAATGATGAAGCTAAAATGGTAGTACAAAATACTGCGCCAGGTGCCGTACAAGAAGGCATTACGATAAATAATGCGATTACCGAAGTGCCGTTACTTGAGTATTTATTAGCGCAAAACCGACTACGTGTAGTTGATGTAAAGCTCGCGGAATTACTGTGTGCTAATGACATTGAGCAAACTCACAATGAATTATTTTATATTATTTTATTACTGTGCTTATCGCAGCAAAGCCAACATAGCTGCCTAACCTTAAATGAAGTTGATTGGAGTAATCCTTTTAACTTGCGCAACAGTGACTTTAATAAACTCGATGGCAATGTACCCAGTACGCTAAGCCCGTTTAGTGATGACTTTAACGTACATACGGCGCTTAATTATTTACAAAGCCATGAAAGCGTAGGCGAAAATAAACCACTACAACTGTTTAACGAGCGACTTTATTTTGCGCGCCTTGCCGGTTATGAGCAAACACTCGCAGATAGATTATTAAGCATGAGCGAGCGAAAGCTCAATATTAATAATGAAGTATTGGCAGCGCTTTTAAATACCTATTTTCCTGCTGATTCAACTGTTGAAACTGATTGGCAAAAAGTGGCGTGCGCGATTGCTGCAACCAAAGGCTTTAGTGTGATCACGGGTGGGCCTGGCACAGGTAAAACCACTACAGTGACTAAGTTGTTGGCTATTTTACAGTCACTTTATGAAACAGCACCCCTTAGCATTAAACTTGTGGCCCCTACAGGTAAAGCCGCTGCACGCTTGAGTGAGTCAGTCTTAGGTGCTAAAAATAAACTAACAATTATTCCTGATAATATTAAAACGCTGATACCACAAAACGCTCAAACTATTCATCGCTTATTGGGCGTAAAACCGTTTACTAATAAATTTAGGCATAACAAAAGCAATCCGCTGCATTTAGATGTACTAATTATTGATGAAGCCAGTATGGTCGATTTATCGCTGATGGCTAAATTAATAGAAGCGCTGCCTGCGCACGCGCGATTAATACTTTTAGGTGACAAAGACCAACTTGCCTCGGTGGATACCGGCAGCGTAATGAGCGATTTATGCCAAGGTTTAACACTTGGGCAAACGCCAAGCTACTCGCAAGCACGTTGTGATGAGCTAAATAGTTTATGTTTTAATAATAAACCTAAACTCGTATCGCAAAGCGTGAGTGAATTTAAACTTGCAGATTGCATTGCCTTTTTACAGCACAGTTATCGATTTGACGCACAAAGCGGTATTGGTCAACTCGCACTTGCGGTAAACACCAATAACACCGGTATTTTAAATTACGTAGAGCAAGAAAGTAGTGAAGGGCGTTTTAACGATGTAATTTTAGATTACGATTTTGTAGTAAAACCGATTGAAAAGCTCGTTAAAAGTGCAGCAAGTCATTATGCAAAATACCTTAACTTAATTGCCCAAGGTGCAGATGTTGCACAGGTGCATACTGCTTTTGCTAGTTATCAGCTTTTAGCTGCGGTACGAGAGGGCGATTACGGCGTTCATAGCTTAAATCAACGAATAGAGCGCGTGTTGCAACAGCAAGGTTTAATTACCGTAAGTCCTAATACTCACCACTACACGGGTATGCCTATTATGGTGAGCCAAAACGATTACCAGCTTAAGTTATTTAACGGTGATATTGGTATTTTAATGCCCGATGAAAGTAATCAGCTCAAAGCCATATTTATTGACGAGCAAGGTAATCAACGAGCATTTTCACCTGCACGACTCCCTGCACACGATAAAGTCTATGTAATGACTATTCATAAATCACAAGGCTCAGAGTTTAGTTACACAGCCATGGTACTGCCACCGCTAAAACAAGCGCGCATGGGTATTAACAGGCAATTAGTGTATACGGGAATAACCCGTGCTAAAAATAAGTTTGAGCTGGTGGCTGACAAAAAAGTACTGCAATTAGCAATGAATAAAAGCGTATCGAGAGCGTCTGGATTGTATGAAAGATTAAAGTTTGAGAATTAAAAGTTCTGCTGGGACATAGAAGTTATTTTATTGATGTATCCACATATTTGTAGATACCAGTGTTTATGTATTGGCTATTTTAAAACTTTCTGAATCTAGTAATTAAAGCTCTTATTATTTATCGCGTTATAAATAATATCTTCTATAATAAAATTAATTTCATTTCATATCGAATGTATTAGTAGGGATATTAATGTTTTTTTCTAAAAATAAACAAAACGAAATAGCTTCTCTAAAAGCTGAACTTTACCCATTACAACAAGTGTGGGAAGGGCTTTACCGAGAGATGTTAGTACTAAACATTCTTTATGATGGCCGAATTTCGCACGCCAATGATAAGTTTTTAGAAAACCTAGGCTACAGTGAAGACGACCTAACTAATAATTCTTTTGACGATTTTATTACAGATTCGTCTCGTCAATCTTCAGAATTTAAAAGCCTGCAGCAAGCTATTAAAAAAGAAGGGCATTGGGGCGGTGCATTGCAAGTTATGCGCAGCGATGGTAAAGCTGAATGGTTACGTTTAATAGTACATCCAGTAAAAGGGGAGCAAGATCAGTTGCTCTATTTTTCTATATTCGGAAGTGTACTTACAAAAACAATTACGGCTTCTCGCGAGCAAAGCGATACTATTAAAGCGATATATCGCTCTATGGCGGTAATTGAATTTGATTTAGAAGGCCATGTCTTAAAAGCAAATGATCAGTTTTTAGCTGCAATGGGTTATCAAGAAAGTGAAATACTAGGTAAACATCACCGTACGTTTTGTGAGGCTTCAGAGTATAACTCCCAAGAGTATCTGCAATTTTGGGCTAAATTAAGAGAAGGTAAGTTTATTGCTGAGCGTTTTAAGCGTGTAGATAAACATGGAAACATTGTTTGGCTAGAAGCGTCATATAACCCAATCTCAAATGACGCGAATGAGCTTTATAAAGTAATGAAGTTTGCAACTGTTATTACTGATCAAGTAAATCAAGAAATTGCTATATCACAAGCTGCCGAAATTGCTTATAGCACCTCTACCCAAACTGATAAAAAAGCAGAGCAAGGTGCGAGCGTTATACAAGATACTGTTGCAGTAATGACTGAGCTGGCTATAAATATGGAGCAAGCTGCAAGTGAAATTTCAGCGCTTGATCAGCAGTCGCAACAAATATCGAGTATTGTACAAAGCATTAGTAGTATTGCTGAGCAAACAAATTTATTAGCATTAAATGCCGCAATTGAAGCGGCAAGAGCTGGCGAGCAGGGACGAGGCTTTGCTGTGGTTGCAGACGAGGTTCGATTGCTTGCATCGCGTACCTCAAAAGCAACAGAAGAAATTGTAGAAGTTGTACAGCGCAACCAATCACAAACCCAAAATACGGTGGCTGTAATAGAAAAAGGTAAAGAGAAGGCAGAGCAAGGCTTGGCGTTATCTAAAGAATCTGGTGAAGTGATGCAAGAGATCCAACAAGGTGCACAAGAAGTTGTAAATGCGATTGGGCAATTTACCAGTGAACTTAAAGCTAACGGTTAGATTAGCTTCGTCCTTATTCTAAAGCGGGCACTTTCAATGGTATCCGCTTTAATCTTACTACCCTCAATATACCCCTTGAAACCCATCTAATAATTTCAAATATAACAACTATACCTCTATTAACTCATTAATCAGTATGAAATAAGTTTCTTCTCTTTCCTAAATGATAATAAGTTGTTGCATTTTTGTTCGTTGTTCCTAATACTAGAGTCTGTTGATCTTTCAAGGTTAAATTTGCAGCAGTCTGTTTGGTATTTAGGCAAGGCAGAGCCTAAGTAGTGTGGTTGTTCCCCATAAATAGGCGATAACGTAGCATTAATGCCAAACAGACGCTGCCCAAAGGGTACTTCCTAGAGGCTATTTACTCTTTGTTGCTCGGTTTTTACTTATTCTTACATGGATGTAAGCCAGTAGAGTAACGCAGGAGCAGTTACCGAGCCCACTAGGTTACAAATCTCGCGCCGTGATTAAATAGCCTCTAGTTTGAACAAATTTTAATCCGCAAAGAACAACAGACCCTAGTGAACACCTAAGCTGACAAGCTTATGTAAACCAACATGAATACCTTAAATGATAATAAAATATTAAGTACACAACATTAAGGAATTGTATGAACAACACAAAGCGCACACACAAATTAATTAAGCCAAGCCACCTAATTGGTGCGGGGTTAGCTATGTTAATGAGCTTTTCTGCAGCGAGTAAAGACTACAAAATTATATTAATTCATGGGTTACAAACTTCGCAAATAACAAATAAGTCGGGTAGTGATGTAATCAATGATGGTGAAACATATTGGCAATCGTACTGGAATAATCGTGCAGATGAGCGAATTGATTGGCCTGCTTATGAACGTATTGAAGGTAAAATTGCTACCGATTGGGTGTGGCCAAAGCTAAAGCAAATTTCACGCTCTAATTTATGCAGTGATGGCTGTGTATTTGTAACACATTCAACAGGAGACTTAGTTGCACGCCATATTATTGATAATCAAGAAAACTGGTTAGAAAACGAAGGCTTAGAGCCGCTTAATATTGTTGCTACGTTTGATTTAGCAGGCGCGGGTGGTGGAAGTGAGCTGGCTGACGTAGCTGTTAGTGCTTTAACTGGCGCATCATGGAACTTTGCGGTCGATGCAGCACTCAAATGGTGGCTAGGAAGTGATGTAACCGAGGCCGTTGGTGTATTACACGATTTAAAAGTAAACAATGCACGTAAAATTTCACCATTCCCTGATGCACGTACACCTCGTTTACGCTTTGTTGCCGATGGAAATGCATATTTGGGTTTAACGGGTGGTTTTTTAAAAGGCAATGATGATTCGGTTGTTGCATCGCACTCTTCATGTGGTGCCAGTTCGGCTGGCTCGTTTGGAAGTTGTAGCAGCAGTATTGATACAAATGGCCATTTAAAATCGCAAGGTGATGCAGTAAGTAGCTTTATGCCAAACCATTATCCAATGATGATGAGTGACAGTTATAGCCATAACGAAATACATAACGCGCAGCGAAAAGGTAATGTAACAATAGCCATGAATAACGTAAATGTGGAAGGTGACACTGTAGGTTTTAATACGTTTGATAAAACTACAGGTAGTTGGTTTTGGAAAAAACAATATCGTTATATTAAGGATTCAAATAATTTAAGCGCATCAGCACTTATTTACAATGTGATTCCATAACATACAAGGCGTGTAGTTAGAAACTATACGCCTTATAAAAGATTGAAATATAAAAATGAAAAAATTTTATGTCGTTGCTTTAATTATTAGCACTATTTTATTCTCGCTATGGTTTACAGGTAAAAATGATGCTCATAAAGCTGCTGAGCCAATAAAACCTCAGGTTAAACACAGTGAGAGCGTAGCTGATTTATCGCCTGTAAAGGTGATCCCTATAGATGTACCTACAGCAAAAAAAACACAATCAAAAAAACAAATCGCGTTTAATGAAGATTTAACAAAAGCAGCGCAGCAAGTGGTTATGCAATATGAAAGTGCACTTAAATTTCCTCCTTATTCTCAACCATTGAGTCCATTAGATGAAGATCGATTAAAGCCAAATCAATTCTACCCGGTATCGAGCCCTATTGATGAAAGTGGCGATGCTTTAACGTTAAGTCTTAAGCAATATCGTTTTGTATACCCAGAAGAAATAACAATAAAGATAAGCGCTCAAGGGCTTGGAAAAGTGGTCGTTGAGCTTGCAAATACAGATACAAAAGAAGTGTTAAATACCCATACAGGCAATGCGCGTGACGGTGAAGCAATTATTACATTTGAAGAGGATGAAGATTACCCTCGTAGCTTACAAGTGTTTGTAGAGGGTGATGTTGCCGGTAAAAAAGTTCCAGTGGTTGCGCAAATTCAATATATGCCGCCTAGTGCAACTTTAACAGGTTTTGAAACGGCTTATGCACAAAACGAAAACATGATTTTGCCAGCTAACATAGCGGTAGTAAAAAGTGGTTTGTATCGTGTTAGGGCTAATTTATACAGTGGCGATACACCACTTGCTCATTTAGTATCTAAAGAGCGGTTAACGAAGGGAAGCCAAACTCTTAATTTGAAAGCTCATTGGTCGGTGTTACCACAAGGCATTACAGATATGCGCTTAAGCGACTTTGTTATTGAGAGAATGTCGCCAAGCCCAGGTGAGCGAAATAGCTTTGGGAATAGTGAAATAAGTTATTTTGATATTAATGATTTTTCGTACGATAGCTTGCAGCAATTACCATATCAGGCTAATGCACAAGAAAAGTTAAGTTTGGAATTTTTACAAGGCTTAGCTGATAGTTAAAAATAGAACGCAATGCTGAATTGGTAAATTTAAGGGGGTTGTACATAAATACAACCCCCTTAAATTTGTTAGCTTATATTAGCTTATATTAGCTTATATTAGCTTAGATTTATAGTAACTACACTTGGCGCTTCTTGTTCATCAAGTTCATTAGCCACAGGCACTTTAGGAATGTCTGGTTTATCAAGGGCTATATCGCCACCATCAATTACTTCACCTGTTTGTAAGTTTTTAAAATCAAACAAGTCGGCGTCAGCTAAATGTGAAGGCACTATGTTTTGCATTGCTGTAAAAATGCTTTCAATACGACCCGGGTGCTCCGCATCCCATTTAGCGAGCATTGTTTTTGTATGTTTACGCTGTAAGTTTTCTTGCGAGCCACATAGGTTACACGGAATGATAGGGTAACCTTGTACAAATGCGTATTGGCTTATGTCGCTTTCTTTACAGTATGCAAGTGGGCGAATAACCATATGCTCGCCGTTATCACTCATTAATTTAGCCGGCATACTTTTTAGTTTTCCGCCGTAAAACATATTTAAAAACAATGTTTCAATCATGTCGTCACGGTGATGACCAAGGGCTATTTTAGTAGCGCCTAGTTCTTTTGCTGTGCGGTATAAAATACCACGACGTAAGCGTGAGCAAAGTGAACACGTTGTTTTACCTTCAGGGATAATATCGGTAACAATACTGTAAGTATCTTCTTCTACAATTTTGTATTCAACATTTAATTTATCAAGATACTGGGGTAAAACATGCTCAGGAAAATCAGGTTGTTTTTGATCAAGATTTACAACAACTAGGTCAAACTTTATAGGTGCTACACGTTTTAAATGTTGAAGCATTTCAAGCATTGTGTAGCTATCTTTGCCGCCAGAAAGACATACCATTATACGGTCACCCTCTTCAATCATATTGAAGTCCATAACGGCTTGACCAGTTTGGCGACGTAAACGCTTTTGCAGCTTATTTAAGTTAAATTGAGCTTTAGCTTGATCTGAGTGTGACAATTACGCCCCCTAGTAAAACAATACAGCAAAGTTATTTGCTAAAAATAAAGGGGCGTATTATACCCAAACCACCTGAATATGCGAGTTTAGGATGTAATTAAAATTGATTTAAACATGCCTTATTAACACGTAAAAATAACTCGCTTATAACTTGTACATAAGGCTTAAAATTAATCCTTTGCCATAGGGCTCACGTAACCATCGGGTTTGAGTGCCAGTACATCACAGTCTAGGCTATCAATTACATGCTCTGCTGTATTACCTACAAGAGCGGCACTTAAGCCCGTGCGACCTACGGTACCAATAACAACTAATTCGCTATTTAACCGCTTCGCTACATCAGGGATTACATCCTCTGGCAGGCCTTCTTCAATAAAACATTGCTCTGGGTTTAAATTAAACTCTGCAGCAAGTGCATTGGTTGATTCATGATGATGCTTTTTAACTGATTCGTTATAAAGTCCTGGGTTAAACTCAGGAATTTCGATGGCGATATTAATAGGAGTTGCTGGGTAGGCATTAACTAAATTAAGTTTTGCGTTGGCAAGTTCACATAAATATTGTGCGTCTTTAATAACGCGTTTATTAAGTGCTACATGTTCTTCGTTTTCACTAACCGCATTTACAGCAGCTAAAATATTACCGTTTGCTGGCCATGCCATTTCTTTTACAAATAATACCGGAGCTGGGCATTTGCGTACTAAGTGCCAATCGGTCGGGGTAAAAATAACTGATTTAAGTGCACCATGTTGATGTGTGCCTTTAATTACTAAATCGTACTTTTCATCAATTACAGTATCGATTATGGCTTCGTAAGGACGATTATGCCAAACCACTTGGGTTTCAATATTTATATCTTTGTAAGGGGAAACTAAATCGTTTAGCCATAGCTGGCGATCTTTTAGTACGGCATCGCGCATTGCTTCGCGTTCATCGCCAGATAGCATTGTCGTCATTTCGTAAGAAAAGTCGTAAACCGTCATAAAGGCGGTAATACTTGCGCCAGATTTTTTAGCTAAATCTATTGAACGTGCTAAACCGTGTTGATCATCTTTGGTGGGGTCAATAACCGCAATAATGCGTTTAATAGTGTTCATATGCTACTCCATTTACCTAACGGGTGTACATTTAGTGTAACGTAAATATAAAACAGTTAAAGGGGTAGCATATAAATTGTTGTTCTAAATCAAACTATTTAATTTAGCGAGGCTTAACTATCGCCGCTGTTTTAGCCAAGGCATCATTATCTAAAATTGTAATAAATTTACCCTCTACTTTAATTAAGTCAGCTTTTTGAAAACGACTCAATAAACGACTAATGGTTTCTACTGTTAGGCCTAAGTAATTGCCTATTTCACCGCGAGTCATCGTAAATCTAAATTCCTTACGCGAAAAACCACGCTCACCAAAACGCTCCGACAAGTTATAAATAAAACTAGCTAAGCGTTCCTCTGCTGATTTTTTATTGAGTAATAACAGCATTTCTTGATCGTAAGTAATTTCACTGCTCATTAAGCGCATTATTTGTTGGCGAAGTTTTGGTAATTTTCCTGATAGTTCATCAAGAGTATCGAATGGGATTTCGCACACCATTGACGTTTCAAGTGCTTGCGAAAAACTGGGATGAGTCATTTTACTTATTGCGTCAAAACCAACTAGGTCGCCCGCTAAATGAAAGCCGGTAATTTGCTCATCACCTCGCTCCGATAACGTGTACGATTTAAATGAACCAGAACGAACCGCATAAATAGCCTGTAAAGGTGCACCTGATTCAAATAGATAGTCGCCTTTATGGAGTGGTTTTTTTCGCTCAATAATTTCGTCAAGCTTGTCCATTTCTTGGCCATTGAGTGAAAATGGCAAACACAATTGACTAATACTGCAGTTATTACAGCTAATAGCACAATTACCTTTAGCGCGACTTTGAGAGAAATCCATAATTTAATCCGTTTAAATTTTTATACACGACTGCAAAATAACCTTAAAGGTTAATAATGCGAATAGATTAATGTACCAGTTTGTCAGTTGCAATAATCAATAAGTAGATACCATACCAAATTATAACACTGCCTAATACAATTCGGGTCCATGGATGGTTAATAATCGTATTTAGTTTTTGCGCGGTAACGCCTAATGTAATCATCGCGGGAAAAGTACCCAAAGCAAAGCAAAGCATAACTAAGGCACCGTCAAGGGCACTTGGGCTAGTCATCGCCCATGTAAGCGCTGAGTATACAAGTCCGCATGGCAGCCATCCCCACAAAGCACCGTAACCTAGGGCTTTAAAAGGAGAGTTAATAGGCATTAAATATTTATTTAGTTTAACAATGTGTTGCCACACCAAGGTTTTACCAATTTTCTCTAACCATTGCAAAGTAGGGCCCAAGCGCATTATATACACGCCAACGAGGAGCATAAAAATAGCTGCAATGAACGAAAGTACTAAAGAGAAGGAGGTGTTTTGCCTTGCAAATTGGCTGCTAATACCAGCAACAAGTGCGCCTGCAGCCATATAGCTCAGTGCACGTCCAATATTATAAGCAAATGAATAGGTAAATGTTTTACGTTTGTCACTTGCCAGTTGTAATGAGCTTGCAATACCACCACACATAGCAATGCAATGACCGCTACCGATTAGTCCCATTAAAAATGCGCTGGTATAAAGAGGGTCAATCATTACTTTTGTTATGTTGCTCTTTGTCATCTTCAAACAAAATACTATGACCTTGCTTGTTTAAATCCGAAAACTGCTCGCTTTTCACTGCCCAAAAGAAAACACCAATAGCAATAATGACGAACAAAATGGCGATAGGGATCAAAATGTAAATTATGCTCATAACTTTAATAGCCTTAGTGAATTACTAATCACAATAATTGAGCTGGCAGACATGCCAATAACAGCCATCCAAGGAGCAACTAAGCCCAACGCTGCCAGTGGTAATATTGAAGCATTATACAATAAAGACAGCGCAAGATTTTGCTTAATAATACGTCTGGTTTGTTTTGCTACATTAAATAAGTGACCAATGGAGGCTAAATCGCTATTAAGAAGCACTACATCGGCGCTATTTTTTGATATGTCTGCACCGGTTTCCATAGCAATAGATAAGTGCGCACTAGCAAATACCGGGCTGTCGTTTACACCATCACCTACCATTGCAACGACTTCATTTTGTGAAGACCATTGCTCAACGGCGGTTTGTTTATCTTGTGGAGAACATCCAAATTGAACACTTTCAAGTTTAAGTTGCTTAGCTACTTTTTGCCCAGCATCTGACGCGTCACCGGTTAACATGTGACAGGTTAAGTTTTGCGATTGAAGTGAGTCTATAAGCTTTTTAGCATCGCTTTTTACTTTATCAACAAAGTAAAAGCGTGCAACAACTTGCTTATTTATATACAAGCTCGCTTGTGCATTCGATTTTTTGCTATTAAACCAACCACTTTTACCAATTGCGTAATGATTAGTTGCATCTTGTGCGCTAATTCCCAGTCCTGGATGTACTTCAACGCTATTAAGACTGCGGTGAGCTGGCGTAAACTCATCAAATGCACTGGCGATAGGGTGCTCAGAATAACGCTCTAGCATGGCTGCTATATCTAGCACTTGCGATTTTGTATATTGTTTATCGATTATATCTACTTCATCAAGGCTAAATTTACCTTGCGTAAGTGTGCCTGTTTTATCAAATGCAAATAAAGTAATTTGTGAGAGCGTTTCAAGCACATGCGCTTGTTTTATTAATACGCCTTTGCGGGTAAGCGTTGCCACTGCACATGTGAGTGCGGTAGGTATGGCTAAACTCAGGGCACACGGGCAGGTAGCAACTAAAACCGAAATAGTGATCCAAAATGCGTGTTCAGGATCAATTTGATACCAGCCAATAGCTGTTAGTGAAGCAAATATAAGCAGGCACGCTATAAACCATTGCGCAACTTTATCTGTAATTTCAACCAGTTTAGGGCGCTTGGTTAATGCGTTGTGTTGCAAGCGTATAATTTGATTTAAAAGTGTATTTTGACCAATTTTATTAATTTTTATTTCAATAACGCCGTCGTGGTTAACGCACCCGGCATAGACATTATGGCCAATAAACTTTGTAACGGGTTGATGTTCCCCCGTCATCATTGATTCATCAACCGTAGTTTTACCTTTAATTAATTCGCCATCGGCAGGAATTGTTTCGCCGGCTTTAATAAGCACTACGTCATTAAGTTTTAGTTTTTTGGCTGCAATTATAAGCTCTTCGCCACTTTCGTTAATGGTGCGGGCTGTTAATGGCAATAATTTTTGTAAATTTGCAGTAAACTCGCTGGCTTTTAAACGCGCTCTAAATTCAAGATATTTACCTAATAACAGCAAAAAGGTAAACATGCATACAGATTCAAAATACACTTCGCCGACTTGCATAAATGTGGCGTAACAACTTGCACCAAATGCGCCAAAAATAGCCAGTGATACGGGTAAATCCATATTGAGCTGTTTTGCTTTTAATCCATTTATAGCATTGGTTAAAAAGGGCAGTGCGCTATATAAAATAACCGGAGAGGCCAGTACCAAGCTGATCCATCTAAAATACTGCTCAAAGTTACTGTCCATGCCTGAAAACATGCCAAAGTACATGGCGAACGCAAACATCATTACTTGCATGGTCATTAAGCCTGCAACACCTAAGCGCCGAATATAGGCTTTGGCAGTTTGTTGTTTTTGCTGAGCTTCAACATCTGATTGAAACGGGTAGGCTTTGTAGCCAATTTTAGCTAGGGAAGTAATAACTTCACTCAATGGAGTGCTGGTTTTGTCCCATTGAATCATCGCGCGGTTGGTGGATGTATTTACATCGACACGCTTAACTGAGGTTAAATTTAAGAGTTGTTTTTCTATAAGCCATGCACACGCGGCACAGGTTATACCTTCAACGCTCAATAATACCTCTGAGATATTATCGTTAGTGGCTATAAATTCGTCTTGGATGTCTTCGTTGTCATAACTTTTTATAAATGCGAGTTGCTCAGGTACCAGCTGTTCGACCTTTCCAGCACGAACCGTTCGGTATTTATAATAATCGGTCATACCTTGATCAACAATATTTTGCGCAACAGCTTGGCAGCCAATGCAACACATTGGCTGAGCTTTATCGTCAATTATAACGTTTGCGCTAAATCCGTTTGGCACACTTTCAAGGCAATGAAAGCAAGAGTTAGACATAGTTATTACTACTTATAATTAGGAGTAACTAAAACGGTTTGTTCAGTTGGTAACGTTATATTTTCTTTCATTTTCCAACTGCCATCTATTGGCTCAATAAATACAGAGTAGGCACCTTGCGTATACTCGTTAAGTAATGCAGTAAATTCCTGATTGGCATTAGGAGTAAGTGTTGCTTCAAAGTCATGCGCTTTGATGGTGCGATGGTAAAACGAGAGTTTTAATACATGCACGTTACTGCTGTCGCCTTTTGTAAATTTAAAGCTTACGCGGTCGTTGGTTACATTCAATTCGCCATGTAAATAAAGTGCTTTTGCTTTTTCAAACTTAGTCAGTTCTAAGTTTATTGCTTTACCTTTTTTGTAGTAGTCGTCAACAACCATATCTGGACCGTTACCTATTGCCGTAATAAATAAGCTAATACAGCCAATAATGGCAACTAACGGAAAGAAGATTAAAAACCAAGGCCAAAAATTTTTATACCACGGAGTAGGTTGCATAGTGTCTCTAAAATTAGTTTAGGAAGCGTTATTTTATAGGAATTATACGTAAAAGACTAAAAAAAAGCCTCACAGTGGAGGCTTTTTTGATCTGGATTAATCTATTGAATTAAATAAATTAATTTATAAACATTTTATTAACCGCGTGCTTATTTATCTTGCGATAAACTGTAAACATAGGCAGTTAATAAGTGAATCTTATCTTCACCTAAAATGTCTTTCCATGCAGGCATTACACCGGCACGGCCGTGGTTAAGAGTTTCTTCAACAGCACGTTGAGAACCACCATATAACCAAATGTTATCAGTCAGGTTAGGCGCGCCAAACGGTAGGTTATGTGCAACTGACCCTTTACCGTCAGCACCATGACATGCGGCACACATTGCAAACTTAGCGGCACCTGCGTCTGCGTCTTTTTGGTTAACAGTACGACCAGAAAGGCTCAGCACATGTGCTGTCATTTCTTTAACGCCTTGTTCGCCAAGAGCAGGACCCCAAGCTGGCATTGCTGCAATACGACCATAAAGAAGTGTTTCTTTAATTTTGTCAGGTGTTCCGCCATATAACCAATCTTTATCAGTTAGGTTAGGGAAGCCAGTACCACCACGTGCATCAGAGCCATGACATTGCGCACAGTTTTGTGAGAATAAACGCTGACCAATTTCAATGGCTACTTGGCCATCTGTTTGCTCATGTTTATTACCATTATCAAGCGCTACTTGCTGCGCTGCATCACCTTCAAATTTAGAGTTAACTAAATCTAAAACGGGTACTTGTGCAAGTTTATTAAAAATAGGACCAAAGCGTTCTTCTGCAGCTTCGTACTCTTTATCAAGTTTTACAAAGCGACCATCAGCTTTTGCCTCTGCAACTGCTTTTTTAGATTCAGCTAAAGAGGTAATACCTTGATTAGAACTAGTCCATTTACCTAAACCTTCCCAGTTGCCTAAACCTGGGTAAGCTGCAAGGTAATATACTGACCAAATGAAAGTTGCGAAAAACATGTAAGTCCACCATTTTGGTAGTGGATTATTTAGCTCTTCAATGCCGTCAAATTCATGTCCACAGCTTTCACCTTCTTCTACGCCTGCATAGTTTTTTAAGTTCCAAACTAATAAGCCAAAGATGATGCATAAGCATGCAAGGGTTAATACAATAACCCAAATACTCCAAAAGCTAGTCATTTTTCAGACTCCTTTTCCTCGTTAGAGAGCGTGTTGTCATGTTTTTTTTCATCTTCAAAAATGGCATTAGCAGCGCTGTCAAAACGAGTTTTGCTTCGCTTGCTATATGCCCATGCAACAATCACAATAAACAATACTAAAATTACCAGAGTCAAAATACCTCTGTATGTTCCGTAATCCATAATTTTTTACTTCAAGTGGGTACCAAGTTGCTGTAAATACGCGATGAGAGCTTGGATTTCTGTTGCGCCTTTGCCATCATTCATAGCATTAACTTTATCAACATCTGCTTGAAGCTCTGCATCATCGCCATAACCTAAACCCGGATGTTTTGGGTTTTCTGGGTTAATAGCAAAAGTATCACGGAAAAGTTGTAGTTTTTTCAGAGTAAGGCTTGTATCAACCGTATTCTCTGCTAACCAAGGAAAGCCTGGCATGTTTGACTCAGGAACCACAGCACGTGGATCAACTAAGTGAGCATAATGCCAATCGTCCGAGTAGCGCTTACCAACACGAGCCAAGTCAGGACCAGTACGTTTAGAACCCCATAAAAACGGATGATCCCATACTGATTCGCCTGCTACAGAGTAGTGACCATAACGCTCAACTTCATCACGAAAAGGACGAATCATTTGTGAGTGGCAGTTAGAACAACCTTCACGCACGTAAAGGTCGCGGCCTTCCATTTCTAAAGCGTTAAGAGGACGTAAACCCTCCACTGGTTTAGTTGTATCGTCTTGAAACATTAGCGGAGTGATCTCAACTAACGCGCCAAAGCTAATAGCAAAAACAGTCAGAATAGCCATAAGGCCAACGTTCTTTTCTACTATTTCATGTTTGTTTTGTGAATTTTTCTTGCTCATCATCTCACTCCGTTATGCTAATTGTGCTTGCGCGTCTAGTTTCAGAGATTCTTTCTCAGCTGAAATAGTGCGGTAAACGTTATAAGCCATAACTAACATACCCGTTACGATGAATACACCGCCTACAAAGCGCATGATATAGAAAGGATGCGACGCTTCTAAAGACTGCACAAAGCTGTACATTAATGTACCGTCAGCATTCACTGCACGCCACATTAGACCTTGCATTACACCAGAAATCCACATTGCAACAATGTATAAAACAACACCTACAGTGTGTAACCAGAAGTGGGTATTAACCAATTTAACGCTATACATACGACCTTGCGCGAATAACGCAGGAATTAAGTGGTAAATAGCACCAATTGAAATCATAGCAACCCAACCTAGTGCACCTGAGTGTACGTGGCCGATTGTCCAATCTGTGTAGTGAGATAACGCATTTACAGATTTAATTGCCATCATTGGACCTTCAAACGTAGACATACCGTAGAAAGACAATGAAACAACTAAGAAGCGTAGTACTGGATCAGTACGTAGTTTATGCCACGCGCCAGATAGCGTCATAATACCGTTAATCATACCACCCCAAGACGGTACGAATAGGATAATAGACATAACCATACCTAAACTTTGCGTCCAATCAGGAAGCGCTGTGTAGTGAAGGTGATGAGGACCAGCCCAGATATATAATGAAATTAGAGCCCAAAAGTGAACTACCGATAAACGGTATGAGTACACTGGACGACCTGCTTGTTTAGGTACAAAGTAATACATCATACCCAAGAAACCAGCAGTAAGTAGGAAACCTACAGCGTTATGACCGTACCACCACTGAACCATCGCATCTACTGCACCTGCATAGATTGAATATGATTTAGTTAACGACACAGGCACTGCCATACTGTTTACAATATGAAGTACTGCAACAGTAATAATAAAGCCAGCGTAGAACCAGTTAGCAACATAAATATGCGACACTTTACGCTTAATCAAAGTACCAAAAAATACAACGGCGTAAACAATCCAAACCACAGCGATTAAAATATCAATTGGCCATTCGAGTTCTGCGTATTCTTTTGAGCTAGTAATACCTAACGGTAGCGTTATTACTGCTAATACAATAACTAGCTGCCAGCCCCAAAAAGAAAAGGCGGCGAGTTTGTCTGAGAAAAGACGCGTTTGACAAGTACGTTGTACGACGTAATAAGACGTCGCAAAAAGTGCACTGGTACCAAATGCGAAAATTACTGCGTTCGTGTGTAACGGACGTAGTCGAGAGTAAGTTAACCATGGTGTATCAAAGTTAAGTGCTGGCCAAGCTAATTGGGCAGCAATCAGAACCCCAATACTCATGCCAACGATGCCCCAAATCACTGTCATAATAGCGAATTGGCGTACAACCTTATAGTTATACTCAGTTTGTGATGCTACTGTTTGGCTCATTTTCTGGCTTCCGCTGCAATAAATGCGTTTAGAAATGAATTACCCACCTTTAAAAGTGGGGCCTACTATTTTCTCAAGCGTGTTATCTAAAACTTTCAATACATGAAAGCTTCAGAAAAAAACTTGAGAAACCCTTATTTTTTGCGGGTGAAATGATAAATTTTTTGGCCTAAAAAAGATAGGTCAATTACATAAAATTATGACATCAATCAATGTTTGTGAGCTTGTTGTTTATTTTTTGATACAGTTTGTGCCTAATTTGGCTTAATAGTAACACTCGCACTTGTTATTTGCAGTCGCGATTATTAGTATTTGTTTTTCTTTAGTGCGAAATTGTTATGCTTATATATAGATTAAGTTTATTCACGGCGGTATTTTTTTTATTAACAGCGTGTGATTTTTCTAAAAATACAGATGAAAAATTTCTTAAAAACGAGCAGTGCGAAGCCAATTTACCTTGTACTTTTTCAAATGATGTTAAAGTATGGTTAAGCGAGAAAACCCTTTCCCCCGAAACTCCATTTACTATTTTTAGTGATTTACCAACAAACCTTACAATTGAAGATGCCAAGCTTAAAGGCATTACTATGTATATGGGTTACATTCCTCAGCAATTTAAAAAACATAATGGCCTGTGGCAAAGTGATACCATGGTTGGCATTTGTTCTGAGCAAAATATGCTCTGGAATTTAGAGCTAACAGTCAAAGATAATACAACCTCTTTAATACAAACACTAAATTACTCTTTTTATGTAACGTATTAGATTTACTCCTACCGACTGATTCCTTCGGTACAGCTCACTTTTCTAACGAGAATTGATGTTTGCTATTCATACGATTATTAGAGCAACAAGATCAATTAATTGCCTCCTTAAATTGTGTCACCTGTCAAAATACTAATAATGCCCAATTTATCTCAAAAAGTTCAATTTTAATTATGACTGAGTGAAAATCTAATCAAAAAACCTCCTAAAGTAGCTAAACAAGACTATTCAAGCACTAAACATGCATAAATAGGGTTAGTAATTAACATTTAGTTTTGCGGTTTTAATAATGTGCTGTGATTAACTTGTTAATTTATTCAAACTTGGTACGCAATCCAGTTGATTACATTTAATTACAAAGTAAGCCAGTTTGATTTCAGGTGTGTTTTTTAAGTGTCTAGATATCATTAGTTGATTGATACTAAAGTGTATTTTCTAGTTAACAATGAAACAAGTTGTAACGTATGTTCCTAATAAAGATGTTCTATTTTGTTGAAGCATACAAAGTAAGCAGTTATTAAGTTTTCGTTCAGTTAAAGGCGCCTAAGTTGCCCGCCTGACTCACTATTCTTATAACAAGTGAGCATTACCAATAAAGGTAAATTTCAACAAGTAGGGTTCTTTCATGAAAAAATCAACTCTTGGTTTAGCTGTCATTGCAGCGATCCCAATGTTCTCAAGTGTACAAGTTTTAGCGGCAGACGAAGCTGCAAAATCAATCGAAAAAATTCAAGTAACGGGTTCTCGTATTAAGCGTTCTGACATGGAAACCGCTAGCCCAGTTACACTCATTGGTGCAGATGAGATCAGAGCTTCTGGCGCTACATCAGTTGATAGTGTGCTTCAGAAAATGACCGCCGCTGGCGGTGCAATGACTAACCCTGGCGTTAACAATGGTTCAGGTGGTAATGCATCTATTAACTTACGCGGTTTAGGCTCACCACGTACTTTGGTACTTGTAAATGGCCGTCGTATGATCAATTCAGGTACTGGTGCAGCATCTACTGTTGATTTAAATACGATACCAGTTTCAATGATTAAGCAAATTGAAGTACTTAAAGACGGCGCTTCAGCCGTATATGGTACAGATGCTGTTGCTGGTGTTGTAAATATTATTCTGAAGAATGATTTTGAAGGCCTTGATTTAAACGTAAACACTGCAATGACGTCAAAGCACGATGCAACTGAAAACTCTATTGACTTTACAGTGGGTACTTCATTTGATAAAGGCAATATTGTCTTTGGTGCACAATATACAAATCGTGGTGAAGCAAGCCAAAGTAATCGTGACTTCTCAAGTTGTCCAATACTTGAAGATGAAAACGGTTTATATTGTGGTGGCTCTTCATTCAGTGAAGGCGGCCATATTCAAAGCAATGTGACTGCGCCCATTTTGAATGAAAAAAATGAAATTGAACAAACTGGAGTTGCTAATGATAGTGGCTTGAGCGGGTTAGGTGGAAGTTTACATCGTTACTCAACAGCTGCCGATGCATATAACTACGCAAGTAGCAGTTACTTATACACACCAATGAACAGATTAAATATTACAGGTCTTGGAACGTATGAAATATCTGATGACACAAGCTTTTTTAGTGAATTCACTTACACTAAGCGTTGGTCAGAGCAACAGTTAGCACCGCAACCAATAAACTTTGCATTTGATTACGACCCAAGCACTATGGGTGACAGTCTGTTAGGACAAACCTACGACAAGCGCGAAGTTGCAAATAACGCATTCGTGAAGGGAGCTGATGGTCAGTATGTGACAACAGCTACAAACTATGCTGCTGGTGATCCAATTAGCTACCGTCGTAGAATGAGTGAAAGCGGTACACGCAATTATTCTCAAACAGTTGATACTGTTCGTATTGTAGTTGGTGCCGAAGGTGTAATTGATGATTACTCTTGGGATATTTCAGCTAACTTCGGTCGTAATGACTCTGTAAGTAAAACAGATAATCTTCATAATGTTTCGTCTCTAACAGCAGATGTAGAAGCTGGAATATTCAATCCTTTAAGCGAAGCTGATTGGGCTCAATCTAACGTAAGTCAATATATTTACAAAGAGCAAGAATCAGGTGGAAGTCAGTTATTTATTGTATCAGGCTCTCTTTCAGGCGAAATGTTCGAGTTACCAGCTGGCTATGCTGCGTTTGCTGCAGGTGTTGAGCACCGTCAAGAAAAAGCATGGCAGGATCCAGATTCAATAGCTGCACAAGGCCTAGGTAACGACCCTCGTATTGATCCAACAAGTGGTGGTTTCAATGTAGATGAAGCATATGTAGAATTTGCAATACCATTATTAGCTGATGCTCCTTTTGCTGAAAGTGTTGAATTAAGTGCTGCAATACGTGCGTTTGACTACAGCACATTTGGTTCAGATAATACTTGGAAGCTAGGTCTAACTTGGCGCGTAAATGACGAACTAATGCTACGTGGTGTTCGCTCAACGGCTTTCCGTGCTCCAACAGTTGATGAGCTATATTCTGGTAAAGCAATATCTTATGATGGCGTTACTTACCCTGGTGCTGATGACCAAGCAGAAGTAACAGTTGGTGGGAATGCTGCTTTAACACCTGAAGAAGCAGATACACTAACGTTCGGTGTTGTGTACGAACCACAATGGCTTGATGGTTTTTCAATGACTGTAGATTACTACGATATTGAAATCGAAAACGCTATTAGCACCTACACTAGCCAATTTGTTGTAGATCAGTGTATTGACCCTAGTGGTACTGGGACTACACTATGTGAAAATACAGGTGCTTTTGTACGTACAGATGGTCGAATTGTATTTAATAACCAGTTACGCAATATCGGTTCAGAGAAAACATCAGGCATAGATTTAAACTTAAAGTATTCATTTGATGCGTTAGGTTTAGCCTGGAAAGCAGGCTTAGATACAACGTATTTAGATGAATATGTTGTTGATACAGGTGCTGTAATTGACTATCAAGGTTACATTACAAATGGTAGCGGTGGCTATGCTGACATTAAATCAAATCTTCACTTAACAGTAAGTGGTGATAGCTGGGATGCTACTTACGAAGCACGTTACGTTGCTGGGATGGATAGCTTTACTTGTAGACTTGATCAGAGTGAATGTGTTGCACCAACGACACCATCAATTGTGTATCATGATATTAGTGGTTCTTACATGGTTAATGACTTAGTAACTGTCTCTGCTGGTATTAATAACATGTTTGATAAAGAGCCTCCGTATTACACAGGTAATTACGATTCAAATACTGATCCGTACACTTATGACACATTAGGTCGCCGTTTATTTGCTGGTATTAATATTAAACTATAATAACTAGTACATTAATCGTATTAAGGCTCAGTATTTACTGAGCCTTTTTTATTGAACAAAACAAAGGAGACAAGTACACTAAAACGATATTTTAGAAGGAGAACTGATTGTTAAAACAAGATGAAAACTTATCTTTTGTCATTGAACCAGAACTAACTCCTCGTTCTGAACAGCGCATAGATCTGTATTTTTCTATCCCTAATGAAATGGGGATCAATCCGCAAACGCTTACCGAAGAATCTTATTTTAATAACCACTTCAAATCACATTTAGCCTACAACGCTAACAATATACACTTGCCTTTAGTGCGAAGCCGTTTTGTTAGTAAAAACAAAGGTGAGCAGCAAGATTACCGTCAAAACCTTAACTTATTTTGTTACCAAGTGCGTTTAGCCCTTGATGCTGATATAAAAGACGCGTTAAAAATTGATGAAGCTGAGGACTTTTACGAACGCGCTAACGAAGTATATGAACAAAGTGAAGGGCTTTTAAAAAAGCTGCGTCGCTACACGCCAGATGACGAAAAACTACTGCCATTTTTTACCAATGCTGATAACTACTTAAGTTGGCATGTTGAGCAATCTTTTTTAAAGCTTTTAGATGAAGGCCCACGCAGTAGCGATTATGCAAAAGAGCGTAACGATTTACTGCAGTTTTGTAAAAACGAAAATACGTACCGAGCAGAGAAAAACTACAACTCTGAAACTACCATGCAAGACGCAAATCGAATAACAAATAAAATGCGCTTGTTACAACGCTTAATTGAGCACGGCGTTATATTACAGCGCCAAACGCGTTTTCTTAACAGCTACCTTAAACGATTAGTTAAAGGCACTGTAACAGCTGTTATCATGGCATTTGTGATGGTTGTGATACTTAATGCCCGCTCAACGTTTACTGAAGTCACCGCGACGCTTATTTTAATTTTAGGGGTTATTTACGGGCTACGTGAAATATTTAAAGAAGACATTACACGTATGATCTGGCGAGCTATTGTACAAGGGCGACCTAAGTGGCGATTTAGTTTTAAAAATAGTATTACCAAAGACAAAGTAGCGAGTCAGCTAATTTGGCTTGAATACATGCGCTTTAAAAAGATACCTAAAGAAGTGAAATCTATTTTTTCAAAACGTAGACAGCAAAATAAACAAGCCGCGCAGTGGTTACACTTTGCAAGTGAGACACGTGTTAGTGCGAAAGAATTTTTACCCGGTTACGATACACTGCAGCACACGCTACAATTTAGTCTTGCGCCATTTGCACGTTATCTAAAACGTGGTGAAGGGAAGTTATATCATTTAGATAGTAATAAAATATCTAAGCAGGCGGTTGAACGGCGCTACCAACTTAACATGGTGCTTGTGCTAACTGAGGAAGATAGAACACTTTACCAACGCTATAAAATAACGTTAAATCGTAGTAAAATCGTTAATATTGAGCTTATCTACTCCAAAAAATGAATTTTAGTAATTAAAAAAGGGACCGATAAAATCAATCCCTTTTTTAAATTTATTTATTAGCTAAACCATGTTTACTATATAAAGTTACTTTGCCTGATACTAGCGTGATCTCGATATTTTTTGCTTCGTCGCCCCACACACAATTAGTATGCAGTGTTTTTTCAACACAATTATCTGCACTTCCCAAAATGGTTTCAACTTCAGTCTTATCCATACCTACTTTGATTTTTTCGTAACTCTCAAGACTTACCTTAGAACAAGCCGCAAGGCTTAGTGTAGCTGCGATGATAAGGAGTTTTTTCATTGTTATATCCTACTTAGTATTAATGTTTGAATTTTCTGATTTGGACGATCATGCCCATTCGTGGGTGGTCAAAGTAATGTACTTCACCACTTATTACACGTCTAAACTGAGAAAAGCGGGCTGACTCTATATCGCCATTTTCTAGTTTTTGGCTAATATCAAAATTAGCTGTAATGTATAAATAATGTCGTAAGTGTATTTTAAATAAACCGTCTAGTTCCCATTCTGCTTTTGATTGGTTTGGGTCGTTAAATAGTTCAGGTTGTGAATTTAATAAACTTATAAAATCAGGATTTGAATAGCTAGGGGTTACGTTGGAATCACTTTTAAGGTGTTTACCTGCTATTAAATGCATACTTGGAGCACGCGACTTACTTGCGCCCTCAAAGCGCCACCCAGTATGTAGAATAGGTGTTAATCCTTTGCGATCTAGTTGCCTATACTGCGCTTTAAATTGCAGTTGTTCTGGCGCTAATAAATAAGTTTGCTGCATATCATCTTTAGCGGGTGCTAGAGGTGTTACAGGTAGCTCATCGTAGCTTTGCAGGTAGTTTGTACTGTCACCGCATACACCCGATTGCGGGTTTGAATTAACTAATGAATCGGTAAAAGAGCGTTTTTGAAAACGCTCATCACCATCTATACAGGATTGCATTGCTTGTTCTGTATAAAGAGGGGTCATTAAATCTAGAGAGTTTTTATCCTCAATAGCTTTGTGCTTAAGTGTAAAATCTTCTTGCAAATACGGAGCAGGGCGCTGCTTAAATACAAGCACCTCAACCTCAAACCAGCGTTCTGCAAATGCAGTGCTGCTAAACAAGCAGCATAAAATAACTAGCGATTTTTTTAGCAACATTAATGGCTAACCTTTTTTTCGAAATCTGCAATCATTGCAGTGACCATTTTTAAGCGTTCGCGAGCGTTAGCTTCACTAATTGCAAAGCGCAGTTTATTTGCGCCATCCATTTTGTACACCTTAGGCGCACTTTGTATCAAACCAATGATGAAGCTAGGGTTAACCTTAGTATCTTGGCTAAACTCAAAGTAACCACCTTTTGGATTTGCCTCAATTTTTGTTATCCCTAAATTACTTGCCTGCATTTTTAATAGTTGTAGGCTAAATAGGTTTTTAGCGGCATCAGGCAGTAAACCAAAGCGGTCTATAAGTTCTACCTGTAGTTCATCCATATCATCAAGGTTAGCACAACTAGCAACTCGCTTGTACATACCTAGGCGTGCATTAACATCGTGTATGTAATCATCAGGTAGTAGTGCAGCCAGTTTTAAATCTACTTCGGTTTGTTTTTTAAGTAGATTTTCAAGCGTTGGCTCTTTTCCTTCACGTAGCGCATTTACTGCTTGCTCAAGCATTTCCATATATAAACTAAAGCCGATTGTTTGCATTTGACCTGATTGATCGTCGCCAAGTAACTCACCAGCGCCACGAATTTCTAAATCGTGTGTAGCGAGAGCAAAACCCGCGCCTAAATCTTCCAACGATTCGATTGCTTGTAAGCGTTTACTCGCGTCTTTAGAGAGTGCTTTAGGGTCACCTGTGAGTAAATAGGCATACGCTTGATGATGGCTTCGACCAACTCGTCCACGTAATTGGTGTAATTGCGCAAGGCCAAGTTTATCTGCTCTATCCATAATAATGGTATTGGCTGTCGGTACATCAATACCGGTCTCAATAATCGTGGTACATACCAGCACGTTGTATTTTTGATGATAAAAGTCAGTCATTATTTGCTCAAGCTCTTGCTCGCGCATTTGACCATGGGCTGAGGTGACGCTTGCTTCAGGCACCCATTCACTAATTTCTTGCGCAACACGGTCAATAGTTTCCACATTGTTATGCAAAAAGTAAACTTGGCCACCACGTTTAATTTCACGTAGTACAGCTTCGCGTATTAGTTCTACATCGCGTTGGCGTACAAAGGTTTTTACCGCTAAACGTTTAGCCGGTGGCGTTGCGATTATTGATAAATCGCGCATGCCGCTCATGGCCATGTTAAGTGTACGCGGTATTGGCGTTGCAGTTAGTGTGAGTATGTCTACATCTGCACGCAGGGCTTTAATTTTCTCTTTTTGGCGAACACCAAAGCGATGCTCTTCATCAACAATGAGTAAGCCTAAATCGTTAAATTTAATGTCATGCTGAATAAGTTTATGTGTGCCAATAACTATATCGAGCTTACCGTTCGCCATTTTTTCAAGCGTGTCTTTTTGCTCTTTAGTGGAGTTAAAGCGCGAAAGTACACCAACTTCAATAGGAAAATCAGCAAAGCGGTCTTTAAAGTTTTCAAAGTGCTGCTGAGCCAGCAAGGTGGTAGGCACTAAAATGGCTACCTGTTTATCATCGTTAACCGCTACAAAAGCAGCGCGCATGGCCACTTCTGTTTTACCAAAGCCTACGTCACCACACACTAAGCGGTCCATGGCTTGCTTTGATTGCATATCACCTAACACCGCTTCTATGGCGTTGCGCTGATCGTCAGTTTCTTCAAACGGGAAGCTATCGCTAAATTGGCGATATGCAGGGGCGTCTAGAGTAAACTTATTACCGGGTTTTGCTTGGCGCTGTGCATAAATGTCGAGTAATTCGGCTGCTACATCGCGAACTTTTTCAGCCGCACGTTTTTTTGCTTTTTCCCATGCATCTGAGCCAAGCTTATGCAGCGGGGCGCTGGCTTCTTCACCACCAGAGTAACGACTCAGCATATGCAATGCAGATACTGGCACGTACAATTTAGCTTCACTTGCGTAAGTAATCGTAACAAACTCAGTAACTACACCTGCAGCATCAATTGTTTGCAAACCTTGGTAACGCCCAACACCATGATCGAGATGCACAACAGGTTGACCTTCCTTAAGCTCGGCTAAGTTACGGATTAGTGCATCTTGGCTGGCTTCGTACTTGTGCTTGCGGCGTCTACGCTGAGATACTTTAATGCCAAGCAGTTCTTGCTCGGTAATAATAGAAAGGCTGGGCTTAGTACCAAGTACCACACTTTGCTCAAGCGGGCTTACTATTAAACCCACATCACTCGCGCTTTTTGTAAATTGTTCGAGTGTTTCAAATTCTTTAAATTTTAAACCGCTTGGTTTTAAAATGCTCAGTAATGATTCGCGACGACCATCGGATTCAACACTGAGTAATATGCGGCCTTTTTTCTTTTTTTGCTCTGCTACATAATTTATAAACGCGGCATAAGGTTCATGCTGCTTATGATCAATTCGAATAGCAGGCAGCTCGCTAACGCTTAAGTTTTTATTGCCCGCTTTAGTACCAAGCTTTGCAAGAGATAAACGAATACGTGCAAAATTGCCTAAATTAGAAAACAGCTCTTCAATAGGCTGATAAAGCGCATTGGGTTCAAGTAATGGACGAAGTGGGTCAACTCTGCGGTTCTCATAGCGTACATTTACATCGTGCCAAAAGGTGTCTGCCGCGTGCTCTAAATCACCCAGCTGCATAACAGTTGTTGTATCTGGCAAGTAGTCAAAAATAGTCGCTAGCTTTTCAAAAAACAACGGCATGTAGTATTCGATACCGGCAGGCCAGTTACCTTTGCTTACTTGCATGTATACAGAGTCTTGCTGCGAGCTTGCACCAAATTTTTCGCGGTAGCTTATTCTAAAACGTTCAATATCAGCGTCGTTAGTAGGAAATTCATGCGCTGGAAGTAGCTCAATTTTATCTACTTTTTCATCAGAGCGCTGTGTTTCTACATCAAATAAGCGAATTGTATCGAGTTCGTCATCAAAAAAGTCGAGTCTAAATGGGTGCGGGCTACCCATTGGATATAAGTCAACGATAGAGCCGCGTATAGCGTATTCGCCGTGCTCCATTACTTGTTGAACATTTAAATAACCAGCTTGCTCTAAGTTGTCACGAAAGTTATGTGTGTCTAGTTTGTCGCCCACTTTAAAGTTTATTGTTGAACCGTAAATAAACGAGGCCGGGGCTGTGCGCAACATTAAGGTAGATACAGGCACAATTAACACACTTTGTTGTTCTTTTTTTAATGTGTTTAAAGTGGCTAAACGGGCTGAAATAATATCTTGATGGGGAGAAAAGTGATCGTATGGCAGAGTTTCCCAATCAGGAAATACCATTACTGGGTTATCGGGTAATAAATATTCTAATTCTGTTTCAAGGCGTAGTGCGCTTGGTGTATCAGGCGTAACAATCAAGACTAAGTTGTCTTGTTGTTTAACGCCTTCAGCAATGGCAATACTTAAACCACTTCCGCTTAGCTGGCCCCATTGAATTTTATCTTTTTGAGATTTTACCCAAGGCAAGGCTGCCCATTGCTCAAACGCCATTTATTACTCCATTTATAGTTGGCTCTTAGCAAGTAAGAGCCATCTTGAGTTAAGATTTCTTAGTCTCGGTATATTTTTGTTAGGTCTTTATAGTGATCAATTCTACGGTCACGCAAGAACGGCCAGATACGTCTTACGTTTTCTGAGCGTTTTTGATCAATTTCAACAACTAAAATTTGCTCATCAGTATTATTAGCCTCTGCTAATAATTCACCTTGTGGGCCTGCAATGAACGAATTCCCCCAAAACGCAATACCATCGCTTTGCGCACTTGGGTCACTTTCATGGCCGACACGGTTACAGCTAATTACTGGTACACCATTGGCAACAGCATGGGCACGCTGACTAATAACCCACGCATCTTTTTGACGAGTTTGCTCAGCAATGTCGTCGTTAGGATCCCAACCAATAGCGGTTGGGTAAATTAACACTTCAGCGCCTGCCATTGCCATTAAGCGGGCAGCTTCAGGAAACCATTGATCCCAACATACTAGCACGCCTAATTTACCCACCGAGGTTTGAATAGGCTCAAAACCGATATCACCTGGGGTAAAGTAGAATTTTTCGTAAAAACCAGGGTCATCAGGAATATGCATTTTGCGGTATTTACCCGCAATACTGCCATCTTGTTCTAATACAACCGCGGTGTTGTGATAAAGGCCCGTAGCGCGTTTTTCAAATAAAGAGGCCACAATAACAATGCTTAGCTCTTTAGCAAGCCCACCTAAGGCGTTACTGCTAGGGCCTGGAATGGTTTCGGCTAAATCAAATACGTCAACATTTTCGGTTTGGCAAAAATAGAGGCTTCGGTGTAGCTCTTGAAGTACAACCAGTTTTGCACCTTTTTGAGCGGCTTCACGAATGGCACTCATTGATTTTGCCATATTGTGCTGAGCGTTATCGGTATTGCTTTGTTGCACTAACGCAACGGTTAATTTTGCAGGGCTTGTCATTGTGCTGCTCCAGCTAAAAATCCACGAGGTAATTGCATTGTAATACAGTGCAGGCTGCCAAATTGTTCAATTATTGGTTGGCAATTAACGCCAATAATAGTGTGTTGTGGGTATGCTTTTTGAACTTGTGCTAGAGCACGTTCATCATTGGCATCATTATACGTTGGCACAAGCACAGCATTATTAATAATTAAGTAGTTAGCGTAGGTAGCCGGTAAGCGTGTTTGCTCATCGTCATACGCGGCTTTTGGCCACGGTAACTCAATTAAGTTATATGGGGTGTTATCGGCAGTTTTAAAGGTTCTTAGTTGTTTTTCCATTGCATCAAGTGCGCTAAAGTGCTCATCAGTTTTATCGTCACACTGCACATATACAAGGGTATTATTTGGAGCAAAGCGCACTAAGGTATCAATGTGGCTGTCGGTGTCATCACCGGCTAAATAGCCATGATCAACCCATAAAAAATGTGTTGCGCCCAAGTGCTCTTTTAAAAGTACTTCTATGTCAGCAGGGTTTAAATCTGAGTTACGGTTTTTGTTAAGCAAACATTCGCTGGTTGTTAGCAACACACCATGCTCGTTTATTTCAATACCGCCACCTTCAAGTACCATATCGAGCGCTTGATATTGGTTGTTTGTGCTACTTAGCTCTTTTACCAAAGTACGATTAATTTGATTGTCTAATGCGCTTTCAAATTTATTGCCCCAACCATTGAAAGTAAAATCATATACTTTTAGTTGCTCTGGTGAATCAATAGCGGCGCAAGTAAGCGGGCCATGATCGCGCGCCCAGGTATCGTTGGTAGGCGTTACTACAAAATGAACACGATTAAGAGAGATGTTAGCGCTATTTAGCAATGCTGTAATATGCATTTTTAAGGCACTGTTATGCGCCACAATAACAAGCTGTTGCTGCGTTGTTATATGCTTAGCAAGCTCAATATATACAGGTTCTACACGTGCTAAATTATCAGCCCAATCTGTGTCTTTATGAGGCCATGTAAGCATAACAGCGTCTTGCTCGGCCCATTCTGGTAAAAGTCTAAAGTTCATGAATATTATATACTAATTAAGATGACGCTAGTTTAGCATTTTACATAAAGATGTCAGCTAATTATCACTGTTTAGATCGGCTTGGTTTTGATCAAGTTCTTGACGTTTTTTAAGTTGGCGGGTTTGAGCATGTAAACTTGCTCTAACAATAAGTTCTTGGTCAGTGGTTCTAATTGCGGTAAAGAGTAGGGTGTATTGATAATGTTCGCTATCTTGTTTTTCTACTGCCACAACTTCGGTGTAACAATAAACCGCAGAGGCTTCGTGGTGCAAAAACAGTTTTGTTCTAAATGCTTGGCCAATTGAGTGTACTTCGGGTGATGTAAAGCGAATACCGCCACCGCCGTAGCTATCACATTGTATTGCATTATCTTGGGCTTGTTCTGAGGCCAAAATATGGCTCATTATTAAATCTATTTTACGTGACTGCGCTTGTAAAAATGTAGCTAGCTCTTGTGCTATATCGCCTAGGTTACGCAGGGGTCGTAACGAGCTTTGCTCAAGTTCACTTACTTCATTTGCTAATCTAAATAGTGGGGGGATATCGTCTTCTAGCTCAAGCTGCGATTTAGGAACTTGTCCGTTCGATACGGCGAATAAATTCACTCTTATACTTTCATTAATTTGAAAGTACTGCTCAAACTCACCTAATCTTTCACTATTCATTATGTTCTCCACCACGTATTTATTTAATAGTAGCGTTGTGAGTACTAAATTGCTAGCAGATAAAGTAACTCATAGCGGGCTAAATGCTTTGTTTACATTCAATTTTTTAACATGTTTTTTATGAAAATAAATACACTAAAATTCTAAATTATTAGGGTTAGGTATAAAAAAGCGGCCAATGTCATCCTAACATTGGCCGCTTGGGTATTGATTCATCAGCGCATACTTATTTAAGTAGAGCGGCTAATTCATGTAAATCTTTCACAACGTGATCTGGTTTTTTAGCTAATGGATAAAGTGCTTTACCTGGGCGTGCAATGAAAGTGGTTTGTAAGCCCGCTTCTTTTGCGCCAGCAACATCCCAGCCATGGGCTGCAACCATCATTGCTTCATTTGGTGCTACATTTAGCTTTTTAAGTACCCATTCATAAGCACGTAAGTCTGGTTTGTAAATTTTAATATCTTCAATGCTGTAACGTGCATCAAAGTAAGACATTAAACCAGCGCTTTCAAACTGTGCCTTTACACCTTTGTTTGAAGAATTTGTAAGGCTTACTAATTTATAGCCCTGTGCTCTAAGTTTTGCCAGTCCTTCTTTAACATCGCTGTGTGGAGGAAGCGTTAAAAGAGGCGTAACAATAGCTGTTTTAGCTTGTTCACTAGTAATATCAATATTGTTGTTTTGAGCAACCATAAGAAGTGATGCCACCCCGATTTGCCCAAAGTCGTGATAACTACCGCTTACTGTATCTACTAATGAATGGTGCAGCATAGTCGAAAACCACAGTGGTAATAAATCTTCACGCCCGCCTAGTGCTTTACCAATAGAGGTACGCATTGACGTTAAATCAAGTAGGGTTTCGTTTACATCAAAAATAAGCACTTTGGGCTTTGTTTGTTCTTTTGGTTCATCAGCGACTGCATAACCTGACACAAGGCTTGTGCCAACAAGTAGTGAAAGAGTAAGTGTTTTTAACGATTTTAAAATAGACATTAGTTATTCTCCGATTCAAGTGCTGCCATAACATCAGTAGGTTCTGCGCGTAGGGTGTAGTCTTCGTTTAAAAATGCGTATGTAATAATACCTTCTTGGTTTATCACATAAGTAGCCGGTAGCGGCAATTTAAAGCTTTTATCGCCGTAGTAGTGTTCAAAATCAATACCAAATTGTGTGTATAACGCTTGAATACGCTCATCGAGTGTAAACAATAAACCAAATTGCTCAGCTACTTTATTACTAACATCTGAAAGCACATCAAACTCAAGGTCGTTTTTTTGTGCAGTTGAGAGAGTTTCATCAGGCAGTTGTGGTGATATTGCGACTAACTGAGCATTTTGAGTTTTAAATTGCGGTAAGTAGTCATTAAGTGCTTTTAGCTCTAAATTACAATATGGGCACCAGCCACCACGATAAAAGCTAATAATTACCGGGCCTTTTTTTAATAAATCCGCAAGCTCAATCTTTTCGCCTTTATGATTGGCTAGGCTGAAGTTTTCTACTTTTTGACCAATTTGCAACGCATTGTCTTTAATATGCTGTGCAATAAGCTCTTCGTTTGTAGTGTTCATTAATGCTAAAACGTCAGCCGGTAACTTGGCATCTTTTTGTACGTTATAGGCATCTATTTGCGCTTTTAAACTCATGATTGAACCTCAATAATTAGACTATTTGCAATTATAGTGTTTTACATATTTAAATAAACATTGCAAAACTGAAAGCTTCATTCGAAAATGTTAAACATTAAAAAGTGCACAATGGCATCTTTATGTATAATTTAAGCGACCTAGAAACATTTATAGCAGTAGTTGAAAATAAAGGGGTGCTTGCTGCTGCGCGTGAGCAGCGTTTATCGCCTGCAACGGTAAGCCATCGCTTAAGTAAATTAGAACGTGAGCTTGCAACAGTACTTGTTTTTAGAGATAGCCGACGAGTACGGTTATCTCCCGCAGGTGAAATATTTTATACGCGAGTTGGCGCTATAATGGAGGCGCTGCACGACGCTGAGCATAGTATTGGTGCGCGTAGTTCATCTGTGAGTGGTTTATTACGCGTGACTATGCCCCCTTGGATTTTTTCAAAATACGTAATGCCAAGACTCAATGAGTTAGAGCAGGCCTATCCTGAACTAAAACTTGATTTTTTAATTACTGATCATTTTGTAAATGTGGTTGATGACGCACAAGATGTGGCAATTCGTGTAGGACAATTAAATGATTCCGGTTTACTGTCACGGAAAATAGTAAACAACAAACGTATACTTTGCGCAGCTCCTAGTTACATAAAAAAATATGGCATGCCTAAAAGCTTAGCTCAATTGAGCGAACACTATTGGGTTTGCCTGCCGTGGCAGCGCCAATTAAAGCTTTTTGATGAACAAGGTAAAACACATACTTTTAATGCAAGAACACGCTTTACTATTTCTAATTCCGACAATATGACTCAAGCAGCCATTGCAGGTCATGGCATTGCAATTAAATCAATGATAGCTATTCATGAAGATATTAAAAATGGCATTTTAGTTGAAGTTATGCCCGGTGTAATGGCACAAGATGATGCACCAGTTTGGTTTTTGCGTCCGCAAAATAGCTTAACTACCCGCAAAACCGATGTATTTTATGACTTTATGAAATCACTATTTTTGAGCTGCGAATAAGCGTTTAAATGAGCGTTTTACTCCAGTTAAAAACAAATAACCAGTAAGCTCGGCAAGTAAGGCAACTATAATAGCTGCAACAATGGCGGCTATAATAGAGTCTTTTTTTAAAATGATTTGACCTTCAAAGCGTTGCCACACTTGTTGCTTTACATCGCTCATGCCACTGATCATAGTAAAAATATATGGAGATTGCGCAAACCTATTTACAGCGATTTGTAAGTCTTGTTGTCGTGTGTAAAGTGTACTGATATTACTTGCACCTTTATTCACAATCCCATCATCAATATTTTTATAGTGTTTAATTAGCTTATTTAAATCATTATTAAAATACTTAGCTGCATCGTTTTTAAAAGGTGCAATGGCACTATTAGCTTCAATTAATTGGGCTGATAATGCTTGGCCAAAATCGCTTATAAATGCAGGGATTTGCACTCCAAGTAGTAAACCGAATGCAAAGAAACTAAGTCGGATATAATCTAAAAATTTACTCATTTATCTTCCTATCCATTTAAATAACCCAGAATTAACATTTGAGCTTGTTTTTATATCAAAAAATCGTAATCTATTGGTAATAAAAATAACAACAAAAATAACAACAGGTGGATGTTAAGGATGACGAAAAAAGTAAAATTCACGTCAACATTTGTTGATATATCTAAACAGCTCAAACGTTTTGTATCGCGCATTGTTCAACCCGACGATGTAGAAGATATTGTGCAAGAAACCTTTGTAAAAAGCTATGAAGCTGATTTAAAACAAGACATCCAGTTTACCCGCAGTTACATGCTTAAAACAGCAAAACACCTAGCACTTAACCATATAGCTAAGTGGGACAACAAATTTAATGATTCGTTAGAAAACGATAACGAATTACCCGTATTACTTAAATCAATGAAGCTTGAGGATGAATACACATCTAAAGAGCGCTTTTTACTTTTTTGTAGAGCTACTGAGCAACTAAGCTCATCGATCCGTAAATGCTTTATATTAAAAAAAGTTTACGGCATGAGCCAAAAAGAGATCGCAGACCAAATGCAGTTAAGCCAAAGCACTGTTGAAAAACACATTGCCAAAGGGTTGTTACAAACCATGTTGTACATGCGTGAACATGAGCAAGGCTCTCAAACGCATCCTAAAGCTCAAGCACACCCTATATCAGTTAAGAGGGTCGCAGAATGAGTAATGTTCATCAATTTAATTCAAAAGATTTAATTTTAGAAAAGTCATGTGATTGGATAAGCGCGATTGATCGTGGTTTAACTGATGATGAAAAAGAGCAATTTAAATTATGGATGATGCAAAGCATCGCCCATCAAGACTCTATATACGAGCTTGCTCAGCTTTGGGATGAGCTTTCGGTATTAAATGAATTAAGTCATTTATTTCCTCAGCGTAACAATACTAAAGCATCAAAAAATAAGTGGATGTTTTCTTACTCAATTGCAGCGAGTTTATTTGCAGCACTAATGGTATGCAGCTACTTATTAATTAATTTAGAAAACGGCTATAACCAAGAGCTTGCAAAAGTTAACTACACTAAAATTTACAAAACAAAAGTAGGCGAGCAAGCAACGTATGTATTGCCAGACGGCACTATAGTGCAGCTTAATACTAATAGCTTACTAGAAGTTGCTTATAGCAAAGGCCGCAGGCAGTTGTTACTTAGTCGAGGAGAAGGGCGTTTTAATGTAGCAAAAGATGCCACGCGTCCGTTTAGTGTTATGGCCGGCGACAAAAGCTTTACAGCACTCGGTACCGTGTTTAATGTACAGCGTAATACCTCATCAGATTTAGAGCTTGTTGTTACCGAAGGCAAAGTGATGATCACCGATCCTAGTGTAGCGGTTGACGCAAATGACTTTAAAGATTATCAGCTTGCAGATAACAGCACGCAAAAAATTCGTCAAATTAATGCCAATATTGTTACCTCAGGCGAAAAAGTAATTATAGAGCAAAGCGTTACAAAGCCAATTACCCAGCTTTCAATGAACGACGTACAACGCGATTTGGCATGGCAAAATGGCATGCTTATTTTTAATGGAGAAGAGCTAAGTGATGCGTTAAATGAAGTAAGTCGCTATACCGCCACACGTTTTGAGCTTTCATCAGCCGAGCTCGCCAGTATTAAAGTAGCTGGGGTATTTAAAGCAGGTGACGTTGAAGGTTTACTAGAGAGTTTACAGACTAATTTTTCTATTGATCATGAGCGTTTAGGTGAGCATGTAGTAACGCTAAAACACCATACAGAATCATAAGTAGACGTTATGCAAATCAAACTAATGTTAGATAAAGTTGCATCAATAAAGATTGAACGTAAAAAAAACATTAAAAAAAAGAAACAAAACCATAGAGGATTTTTGTTTGTCAGCTGTTTATATAAGTTGCGCAGTAACCAAACGCATTTATTGAGTGGATTTAGTGTGCTTGTACCGGCTATTTTTAGCTTGAGTGTACAAGCAGCAACTCAAACCACTGGGCAAATGGTGCAATTTGATATAAAAGCGCAGCGAGCAGACAAAGCCTTAATTGAATATGCTAAACAAACAGAGCAAACCGTGGTGTTTTCTTATGAGTTGGCAAAGCAGTATGACGCAAATTCAGTTTATGGATTTTACACTCAGCTAGATGCTCTAGAGGCATTATTAGGTGGGACTGAGCTCGATGCGGTTGTTGATCAAAATGGTTTACTGAGTATAAAACTCAAACAAATCAACAGGAATGATAACAACATGATGAAGCTTTCAGCGGTCAGTGCAGCAGTATTACCAGCTTTACTTGCAGTAAATTCGCAAGGTGTAAACGCAGCAGAAGAAGTCGCTCAAGAAAAAATTGAAAAAATTGCTATTGTCGGTAGCCGTGTAGCAGGACGTTCAGTTGAAGATTTACCCGTTCCAGTAGATATCTTAAGTGCAGAAGCGCTTGAAAATACAGGCCAAACAGAAGTAGGTCGTATGCTACAGTCTATCGCCCCTTCATTTAACTTTTCAAGCTCTGCAATTAGTGACGGTACTGATGCTTTAAGACCTGCGACACTTCGCGGTTTGGGCCCCGATCAAACATTGGTTTTAATTAACGGCAAACGTCGTCACCAAGCAAGTATTATTCATATTAATGGCTCTGTTGGGCGTGGTACCGCAGGTACTGACATGAATGCAATTCCAGCCTCTGCAATTAAACGCATTGAAGTATTACGTGATGGCGCTGCTGCTCAGTATGGTTCTGATGCAATTGCAGGTGTTATTAATATTGTGCTTAAGGATGGTAGCGAAGGTGGCAAAGCGGCTATTAACTACGGTCAATATTCTGAAGGCGATGGCGAAACCATTAACCTTGATTTTAATAAAGGCTTTGCGCTAGGTGATGACGGTTATTTAAATACAACTATCAATTACCGTGACCGTGCACCGACTAACCGTGCAGGTTTACATGGCTCTTGTCAGTTTTATGGTTGTACAGAACTAAGTGACGGTACTTTACTTGCTGGCGATCCGCGTGAGCTGACAGCCGATCGTGATACATTCAGAATTGGTGATGCTGATTCTCAGCAGTTTGGTTTAACAATTAATACCGGTTACGAGTTAGGTGATGGCGAGCTTTACGGCTTTATTACTTACTCAACACGTGAAAATGAGTCGGCTGCATTTTTCCGTCATAATGCAAATGCAGGTGGTAACCCAGTACTACAAGATAATGATGCGACGATTCCGCTAGGTTTCTTACCAAAAATTAATACAACTATCGACGATATCTCGTACAACTTTGGTTATAAAACTGAGTTTGATAACGATGCAAGCCTTGATTTATCTTACACCTATGGTGAAAACAGCATTGATTACACGACAAGTGACACTATCAATGCCTCATACGCTAACTTTTTACGTTATGACCAAGGTTTAAGTGCTGCTGATATTCGTACAACTATCCCACGTGAAGCGTACGCTTACGGCATGGAATTATCACTGCAAACAATCAATATTGATTTTACGCAAAACTTTGATGATTATTCTTTAGCAATGGGTGCTGAAATCCGTACTGACGAATATCGCATTTTAGAAGGCAATGAGTACGCATACCGCGATTACGATACAACCAACGGTGTAAGTATTTACAACGGCTTAAGTGGTGGTGTTGGTTCTGAAGATGCATCAGGTGGTTCACAAGGATTTGGTGGTTCAGCTCCTGCATCATCAGTTGATGAATCGCGTGATGTAATTTCATTTTACGTAGATGCAGAAGCTTATGTGATTGAAGATGTAATTTTATCGGGTGCACTTCGCTACGATAACTACAAAGGCTTTGGTGATACAGTAAACTTTAAGCTTGCTGGTAACTGGTCTGTAACCGACGATATTTCACTACGTGGTGCATTAAGCTCAGGTTTTAGAGCGCCTTCAATGCAGCAGCTTTACTTTAATAACGTAAGTACGCAATTTGTTGTTGGTACTAATGGTAATTTAGTTGCAGAAGAGGTTGGTACATTTAGAAATGATTCAACACTTGCGCAAAGCTTAGGTATTCCAAAGCTTAAAGAAGAAAAATCACAAAACCGTAGTTTAGGTATTGTATATAACGTTACAGATAATATTAATGTAACCGTTGATTACTACTCAATTGATATTGACGACCGTATTGTAATTAGTGACCGCTTAGGTAAAGGTTTATCTACAAGCCTTGATGCTGCACTAAATAGTGCGGGTGCTGGCGTAGGTCAGTTCTTCTTAAATGGTGCTGATACAGAAACTCGTGGTGTTGATTTTGTAGCAACGTGGAACACTGAAGGTTTAGGCGGCACGCTTGATTTTACACTTGCAGCTAACTTTACTAAAACAGATGTTGTATCGTTATTTTCGCCTGCTGGCTCAAGCCTTGAGACAGTAAACGTAGAAGATATATTTTCAGCTGAAGACATCTCTATTATTGAAGAGTGGCAACCAGAGGATCGTATTAACTTAAGTGCGCTTTATCAACGTGACGATTGGACAGTTAACCTGTCACTTAATCGCTTTGGTGAGTACACAGTAGAAGATGGTGGTCGTCAAACGTATGGCGCAGAAATTTTAACTGACGTTAAAGTTAACTACTTCGTTACTGAAGATTTGTCGGTAAATATTGGTGCAAATAACTTGTTTGATGTTTACCCAGATAAAAACGAAATAGGTAACTCTCGCTCAGGTACTATTGTGGATGCTAGTGGCAACACAGTAATAAGTAGCTCAGGTGTGTTTGACTACTCACGTCGTTCTGCTCCATTTGGATTTAACGGTGCTTACTACTACGTAGGCGCAGAATACCGTTTTTAATTAATAACCTGAACTCTGGTTAAGATATTTAAACTTTGATTTCTCTAGCCAGAGATTTTCAGTGAAAACAAGGCGAATTTATGCGTCAATAGCTGGCCTATTGCAATTAAATTCAACGCAGTTAACGCTGACAATAGCTGCTAGAGATAGATTTATTAGCCAGAATTTAGGTTAAGTAACCTCCCTTTAGTTATTTAACTCAAAGGGCCGTATGGCCCTTTTTTTTGGTTTTAGCCTGGGCTGATTTTATTTAGAAATCAAACTTATTGAATAATCATCGTATTGCTTAATATTATTCATTACACTCATTAAAGTATTATGTGTACTGTTTTCGTCTGCGGTTATAAGTACCGAACTTATTTCATATTTAGCCGCGAACATCGCTAAATTAGTCGCAACTTGCTCTAAATCAATTAACCTCCCTGAAAAATATACTCCGTTGCTTTCATCAATTCTAAATAAAGCATTTTTAACAGGCTTATCTATTTGAGGGCTGTCGAGTGGTCGGTTTAATTCAATAGCTACAGGTTTTACAAAAGATGTAGTTACAATAAAGAAAATTAGTAATATGAACACTATGTCTAACATCGGGGTCATATCTACATCAGCATTATTTTGCAGTTTAGTTAGTTTACTTTTCATATTGGACCTTATTTTTAATTAAATGCTGCGGCGCCACAGCAAGGTTTTAGGTACCTATTAACAAAATTAGCACAGCAAAAATAAAGCGTGGTTAAATAAATATTCTAATAACATTAAATATTTGTATTCATTATGTATTCAAAATGTGGCGAAATAAGGTGGTGTTTATACCAATTTGCTTATATATGGGGTCTATTTAACATCGTTATAGTGTAATTTAATTCGTTAAATTGCTTAAATATCTATGCAGGTTGGTATTAGAGGCAATAAAAAACCCAGCGCTAGGCTGGGTTGTATTTATGCGTTATGTAAGCTTAATGTTTTTGCATGCGGCTCATTTCTGCATGGCAGCTTTGCATCGTTAATAATGTTTTAGCCAGAGCAGCTTCGCAATCAGCCGGTTGTGGTTTATCCATAGCGGCTTTAATTTCTACAAGCGTTTTATCTTCTACTTCTTCAAGCTCTTTTACATACGTGCTGTCGTTATGTGAGGTGAATGTAGTAAGTAAGGCTGTGTATGCACGACGTGCTTCAACTGCGAAAGATGAACCATCTTCGCGTTCGCCTTTTTCATTAATTGCATATGGCTGCAAACGCTCAACACTCACTTTTCGGGCATCTATCATACGCTGAAAAAGGGCGCCAATAGCAGGGTCTTCAACTTTTTCCTGTGCTTTTTGATAAAAATCGATGCCGCTGTTCATAACTTGAATGATGTCAGTAATATGATTTACTTCTGATCCTTGATGGGTGTTCATAATGACCTCTTTTATTAAATGAATGTATAGTTCGATTTAATAAAAGCAAAGCACGTTCCAATATTTGAAATTTAATTTAAGTTATTGATAGTTAGTGGTTTAAATGGGTTTTTAAATTTGCTAGGTTTAGGCGGGTATATTAAACCTAGCAATTTTTACATCATATTGTGTAATAAAGTTATTTAAGTTCTTCAGCTACTTCAGCTACTTTTTGACGTAACCAAATGTGACTTGCATCGCGATGTAACAATGGGCTCCAAATCATATCAAGCTCAAAAGGAGGAATTGGAAATGGTGGCTCTAAAATTTTAAGCCCCGGATCATCTAAATATATATTTGCGGCTTTTGAAGGAAGGGTTGCAATCAAATTTTTCTCTTTAGCTAAATGAATCGCTACATGGTAGTTACGCGTAAAAGTGGCAATGTTACGATGTTTACCAAAGTGGGCAAGTGCTTCGTCAACCCAACCAAGTTTTTGCACATCTTTAGGGTCCATGCCCACGCCTACACCAAAACCTGTTTTACTCACCCATATATGGCGCGCTTTTAAGTAGCTGTCGAGGCTAAAGTTTTCAATAATAGGGTTGTCGGCCTTAACTAAGCAGCAAAAACTGTCTTTCCAAATACGTTTATGATGAAAAGACTGAGGTAAGTTTTCAAAGCGGTTGATTGCCATATCTACTTTGCCGTTTTCTACGTCATGAAAGGTTACATCACTTGGTGTGAGTATATCTAAAGTAGTATCGGGGGCTTCTTCGTGTAGTTTACTTAAGAGCTTTGGCGCTAACGTACTTGCAGCGTAATCACTGGCCATTATTCTAAATACACGTTTACTCTGGCTTGCCTCAAATTCTCTATTGGGTGCTAGGGTTTCTTCAAGCGTCATTAATATGCCACGAATAACGGGTTGTAACTCTAAAGCGCGCTCTGTCGGGACCATACCATCGCTGGTACGAACTAAAATAGGGTCGTTAAATAAGTTACGAAGACGTTTAAGGCCATTACTCATTGCGGGCTGCGTAATACTCAATTGATTAGCAGCGCGTGTTACATTGCATTCTCGAAGCAATGTATCGAGATAAACGAGTAAATTTAAATCTATTTTACTTATATTCATTGTGTGTCCTTTGCGTCTACCAGTGATGGATAAATCGCTGTGCTGTCGGGTAAGGGTAAATATGACTTACCTGCCCATTTTTTATATTTTGTTGAGCCTGCTTCCAAAAGCTAACATCTATAAGCTCTGGATGAGTGCTGAGGAAAAACTTTTTATACATAGGATTAGGCATTACAAATGTACATAACTGCTCTGGGAATACATCTTGTGGTGCAACAGAGTAACTTTGTTCATCCATTAAATAATCGTCGTAGCTCTTTGCTTTTGGTAATGCTCTAAAGTTCATATCTGTTAGGTATTGAACTTCATCGTAATCGTAAAAAATAATACGTTTGTGCTTGCTTACACCAAAGTTTTTTAAGAGCATATCGCCAGGAAATATATTAACGGCAATCATTTCTTTTAGAGCTTGCCCGTATTCTTCAATCGCGTCTGCGGCACTTTCTTCATCAGCATTTTCTAAAAACAAGTTAAGAGGTGTCATTCGCCGTTCAATATATAAATGCTTGATGATCAACCATTCGCCTTCAATTACCATTGATGAGCCAATTGTTTTATGTAATTGCGCAAGTAAATTACTATCAAAACGCGCCAAAGGAAATACGACGTTAGAATATTCTATGGTATCGGCCATTCTGCCAACGCGATCATGGTTTTTTACTAGTTGATAACGCTTTAATACGGTATCACGGCCGAAGGGCTTACTTTCACCAAATTTGTCTTTTATTACTTTAAAAACATAACCAAATGAGGGAAGGGTAAATACCATCATCACCATACCGGGAGTCCCCGGTGCAATTGTAAACTCATCACTTGAGTGAGATAAGTGATTTAAAAACTCTCGATAAAACTCAGTTTTACCCTGCTTGTGAAAACCCACTGCATTATAGAGCTCAGCAAGTGTTTTGTTTGGCATAAGCTGATTCAAAAACCGGACAAGTGCTGAAGGCGCATGAGTCTCTACCATAAAGTAGGCGCGGGCAAAGCCAAAAATGACACGCATTTGAGACGATTTAGTTAAAAGTGCATCTAAATATAATCCGTTATCTTCATCGTGTAATACGGCGATTATAAAAGGCTGAACACCACTTTTTGAAACAACACGTCCTACTATGTAAGCTGCTTTATTACGGTAAAAAGGTGTGTGCAAAATATCAAAGCGCATTTGCCAAGGTTGATGATGTGTATCGGGGGCTTGTTTATAAAAAGCTTTAACAAGAAGGCGAATATCACGCTCTAAATTTACAAATGGGGCTTTAAAATCAAAATGATTAATAATGCGCTTTATTGTTGGCTTTAGGCCATCAACTACTGGAAAGTATGTCCTATATTCGGCCTCAACAGGCACTGAAGGAGCATCTTTCAAAGTTGCTTCTACAAATATAAAGTCATTATGAAAATAGCGCCTGTGGTACAGCCGGCAAAATACAGAGTTATAAAAGGTTTCGGCGAGCTCTGCTTGAGGGTGGAAACATAAAAAGTGCTGATATATCTTTTTAACTTCGAGCCATAGGCTTTCATCTAATTGCTCTGTTGGGGTTTCTTTTTTTAGCGCTTGTGTGGTTTCGTTAACACGATCATCATAATAGCTGATACGCAAACGGCTGATATCATTAATTGCTTGCCAATCTTTTTTTGCAAAGGCGAGAGGGGCTTTGGCCGTTGTTTTTTGAAATAGCTGATAGTGCCTTTTAAAACCCGTTAAAATTAATTCAGCAATATGGCGAGGCTGCATTTGCACTCCTTAATAGTCCCTAGAGCTTATACTCTATTGTGTTAAGGGTATGTTATTTTAAGTTTAAAACCAAGATAAATATTACTTGCTAATTAAGAGTGATTTATTGGTATTGAGCTATCTTTTTTTCGAGAATTTTAATTTGTTTAGTAATAACCAATACGTCTTTTTTGTACTCTTTATTAATTATTTTTAGTTTTTTAGTAATGTCTTTAGTAATACGCTTTTTATCATCAATGGCTAGAATATGATTTAACCGTTCTTGTTGTTTATATTCAGCACGCTCTTTATTACGATCAAGTATTGTTAGTTTATGGTTATTACTGCGAAGCTCTGCCTGTAAGCCAGATAGAAGCCTTTCACGTTCAAGCTCATTCAGTTGTTTAGTGTAGTCAACCTTAGGACCAGAATACTGATTACCCGTTGTGTTAACTTTATAAGTCGTTGCTTCGTCGTCACAGGGAAGTTGAGAAAAAACTGTGCCTTTTTCTGTTACGCATTTGTAGTAAGTGGTATCGCTAAAGCTAAAAAAACTGGCAAGTAAAAAGCTAGAGTGGAGGATGATATAACGAAGAATTTTAAACATGTATGCCGTCCTTGATTTTTATATTTTTTAGTAAAACAATATAAAACTATAACCTAGCTTGGTGGTATAGCAAGCTAGGTTAGGATAACGGCTATTGAGTGAAGGTTTTAAGCTTTTTAATACTCTGTACTAAAAATGGTATATCTAAACCTTGTTCAATAGAAAACCCCTCAGCGGCGGAAATGTTTTTAAAGTTACCATCTGAATCTATTAAGGTAATCCTATCTTTTTTATAGGCTATAACGACACCCTGAGAGTAGTTAACGCCCATATCATCTTTTTTCTTGTATAAATTAACGCCCAGCATTGTTTGCTTAGCAATGGCTTTACAATTTAAATATTGGCCAACACTTGTTGCAATTAAATCGCTAGGTTGAATAAGTCCATCTACTTTAGAAATACGTTTGTCGGAGCTATATAAAGTTGATGTTGTTACTACTTCTTGCTTGTTATTGGCAAGACTAAAAGCAAAAACCTGTGTTTTATCATCTCGTACAACGGCGTTATCGCTACTTTTAATAACTCTAATTGCGCTAGAACTATGTGCTTGATCATTTATAAAACTAAGTTCTTCCACGCCGGTTACTTCAATGCTGCGGCGCTGACTTTGCCATGCGGGAAGAGTTTGATCTCTTAAAATTGCTGCTTTATAAAAAGCTGGCAAACCATACACTAAGCTAAATAGCATATCGTCGTGATTAGTTGGCTGTAAAAACTGCTCTGTTTTGTGTAAGTTTTTATTATCGGCAACAAATTTAGCGAGTTGTTGCTGGGTTTCAAATACAAAAATATCTACATTGGCTTGTGTGTAGTCTTCACACTTATCAAGCGGGCTTGGCATTTGATAACTAATGTTTTGGTTATTAATTTTTACGTTATGTGCTTGCTTATAGCTTTCTATATCAAGCAGGTCATTTTTAGCTAATAAACTTTTAGCGGTAGTAGGGTATGACAGTGGTAGTACATTATCTTGCTTCGTTACGTCAAAGTTTAAATTTGCGTCAGCCCAAATATGAATACTGTGACTAAGTGAAAAACACACTATTAAAAATGAAATTGCGTAACGTGCAAATTTATATTGTTTTAAGCGCTCAAGGTGTTGCCATGTGTAATTACTCACAAGTAGCTGAAAGCCTAAAATAAGTAATACAATCCCACTGGCTAAAATGGTTGTTAAAGCAGGTGAACTGGTTAAACGATGCCACAGTAGAGAAATAATCTCAGGTAAGGCAGATATACTTAGATGATAACCCAAATTAACGTAAACATAAGCATCAAGGGTAAGCAGTGAAGCGCCTAGTGTAGCTATAACAGCCGCCATGCCTCGTATATGTCGTGGGTAGGGGAATATTAAACTAAGCGGAAATACCGTCAGCACAAACGCTAAAAAGGCGATAAAACTAGTGTGGCTTAACCACGTTACTAGCATATAAGTAATGCCCATAAAGCTTGTTGGTGGCGAGTCTGCAAATAAGTAGCTTAAGTTAATTAATAGCGCCAAGCCAATATTGGCAAAAGTAAACCAATGGCCCCAGCTTAATAGCTGACTCGCTTTTGATGAAAACTGATTGTGCTGCGATAAATTCATAGAGTTTATTTAACCGACTGTGATAGAGCTTTTGCAAAGTTCTCAGTTACGGCCTGTCTTTTCCCTGTTGGTACATGCTCTTTTAAGATATGCGTGATAGAATTTCCTAAACACATAAGGCTTAAATCTACCGGCGCATTGTGTTTAATTAGCACATCAATAAGCTGATCGACGATTTGTTCTACTTCTTCATTAGAGTATTTTGATAAGATTGGCATCAGTTGGTTCAATAAAATAGTTATATTCTCGTATTTTAACACTAGAGGCGTGAAAAACAAAGATGACAACAGACGTTAAAAAATTAGTCGTTCATTATGTAGACAAAAAAGACGACGATACGCAAATTCACCTTCGAAATGATGAGATGGTAATTAACGATAAAGTAGCCGTTTTTATCGAACAATTACATCATGCATACAATGGTAAACCAGGTAAAGGTTACTGTGCTTTCAGTGGTGATAAAAACAGTGTTGTAGCATCTGCAATGCAAAGCTACCGTAACGATGAGCTAGGCTTTTGGCATATGACCGAGCAAGCCTCAACGGTTTTAAAAGAAGAGCTAGATAAATATGCGTTTAACGAAACCGGGTATTTAGTATTTTGTCATTATCAGTATGTTGCTACTGATTATATGTTAATTGCGATGATTAACATTAAAGAGCATTACTCTATGACTTCAGAGCTAGATTTAGCGGCTTCTCGCCATTTAGATATATCTCGCATGCAACTTGCTGCTCGTATCGATTTAACAGCGTGGGATACGCAAGCAGAAGATAATCGTTATATTTCATTTATTAAAGGACGTGCGGGTCGTAAAGTAGCTGACTTTTTCTTAGACTTTTTAGGCTGCGAAGAAGGTATTGATTCAAAACAGCAAAGCCAAGTAATGCTTAGTGCCGTAGAGGATTATTTATCAGAGCAACAGTTTGATAAATCAGAAAAAGACGACTTACGTAAACAAGTATTTGATTACTGCAATGACTGCGTAACTACAGGCGAAGATGCAAGTGTGAGCGATCTTTCAGCAACGCTTACAAAAGGCGATGACAGCCCGTTTGATAGTTTTTGTAAAGAGCAAAGCTATGACTTGGAAGAAACGTTCCCCGTTGATAAAAAAACAGTAACCAGTATGGTTAAGTTTTCAGGCCTTGGTGGTGGTGTAAGTGTAAGCTTTGAACGTAAACACTTAGGTGAGCGCGTAACGTACAACGAAGCAACTGACACACTTGTAATTAAAGGTATTCCGCCAAACTTAAAAGATCAGCTACAACGTTTTATGGAAAGTGAAAGCGAGTAAATTTAACAAGTTAGGTTAAAAAGCTGATTTAAGAGCGCGATATTTATATCGCGCTTTTTTATATCGCGCTTTTTATACCGGTATCTAAATTTGTTGCATCGGAACAAAGCTACTAAAATATCTATTGCAAAAATAGAAGTGAAAGAAGAGTAAGTGAGAAAACACAAGCCATGCTTTATTAGCAAGACTTAGCCTTATTACTACCTCTAAAAGCGCAGCGTCTTTTAACCTCTTTGTGAACAAATTACTTTTTACGGGCTTTGCCCGTCACGCCAACAAGTTGTGCGTCTACTCGTTAATCTTATTCACGGTGTTAAATTTCGGCTGTAGGCGTGAAGCTTGCTTACGCAAAAGCACCGCTTCTGTTTACTTAATTTCTTTGCTAACAAAACCACTTAAAGATCTATTTCACAAAGAGAAGTGAAAGAGGAGTAAATGAGAAAACACAAGCGATGGTTTATTAGCGGAGC
>NZ_JBEOOQ010000031.1:0-60795 GCF_040309305.1 Pseudoalteromonas sp. RB2-MNA-CIBAN-0110
GCGTCATTTAGGATTAGATGAAGCGATACTAGCGAAACGTCATCAGGTAAATGAGATGGCGAAATTACAGAATCCAAGTCGTTGGTCAGGAAAGTCTCGAGATTGGACGATGATCAATGAAGTAAATTTAAATCCAGAGAAAAAAGAAGCAATGCGGGCGGCATAAAATTTAATTTGATGCGACAACTAACTTGAAAAACTCCGCAAGGTATTTTTTAAAGAGTGGGAGGGTTGGCAGCATTTTTTAAATACATTTGATGAATCCTACTTTGATTTAAGCTCGGCAAAAAAAGCAGTTATATCTTTAGGGATTCAATCTAGTAGTGAATATGTTAAACGCTATAAAGAAGACCCCAGACTACCAGCGAAACCAACTAGAAAATATAAAGATGAATGGCCTGGCTGGTTTAGTTTTCTAGGAAAAGATATTAAATTTTATGAAAGTTATGAACTTGCTCAAAAAGCAGCTCTAAAGCTTGGTATAATTTCAGTAACTGAATACCGTGAGAACTATCACAACGATCCAATGCTCCCCGGTATGCCTAATAAAAAGTATGCCAAAAGTTGGCATGGTTGGCCCCACTTTTTAAATAAAACTTACAAGTTTTATACTTCTTACGCAGATGCCAAAAGTGCCACTCAAGCACTAGGAATTAAGTCTAACAGCGAATATAAGAAACGTTTTAAAGAAGATCTCCAACTACCATCACAACCATATAAGATATATGAAGAGAACTGGATAAACTGGGGGGATTTTTTAGGTAAAAAGCTTATACAGTTTTATCTGACATATGAGGAAGCTAAAGTTGCTGCAAAAAAACTAGGAGTCACTACATTAGTTCAATATAAACAAAAACGTTTGGATGACCCAAAACTTCCATCTTGTCCAGACCAAGTCTATTTGAAAGACTGGCTTGGCTGGAAATTTTTTTTAAATACTTCAAAGAAAGAAAAATATTTAACTCTTATTGAAGCTATGCAAGCCACGCAAGCAATGAATATCACTTCTCTTAAGGAGTATAAAAGTAAGTATCACTTAGATCCTTACTTACCAGCAAACCCCGGTGTAAAATATTGCAAAGAATGGATTAATTGGCATACTTTTCTAGGAAGTACCCCTAAATTTCATAGTTATGAAGAAGCACAGGAGGCTGTTATTGAATTAGGTATCAAAACAGCTGCTGAATATCGAGAAACTATAAAAAAGACTTGAAATTACCATCAGTTCCACGACAAACATATATCCATAGATGGGAGTCTTGGCAAGTCTTTCTTAAAGCAGCAAGCAAGTTTTATTCCACTTATACAGAAGCTCATAATGCAGCGAAAGCACTAAAAGTATCCTCTTTGTTAGAATACAAAACCAGGTATAAAGAAGATCCACGCTTAACTGTAAAACCTTTTTCTATATATGCAGATGATTGGATAAATTGGACAGAGTTTCTAGATTTGGAAAAGAAAATTTTTAAGTCTTATGAAGATGCTAAGAAAATTATCCAAACTTTAAATGTTATTAGTTTTGCCGATTATAAAAAATGTCCTTTAGCTGATTTGCATTTACCTAAAAACCCTGACAGCTATTACTCTATTAGTTGGACAAATTGGATAGATTTTGTCTTACCTGAAATCGTTGATAACTTAGAAATACTCAAAAAAGCATGCAAAATACTTAATATTAGTAACTCGAAGCAGTACCGGGAGGTACAAAAAAAATATAAACAATTACCTGGCAAGCCAGATAAAAAGTTTGAAAATTGGGTTGATTGGTATGATTTATTAAACATCTCTCGGCCATATTCATATGAAGAACTACGTTTAATAGTACTTAAATATAAATGTAAGACTTTAAAAGATTATAAAAATATGCGTACGAAACTACATGATCCGCGAATTCCTTCTTCGCCAGAAGAGACTTATAAAACATGTGGTTGGACAAACGCATATAATTTTCTTGGGACAAATAGACCATATCAAATTAAATATTTTGATCCAAAATGGAAATTATGGTCAGATTCCATAGTTGAATTTTTGAAATCTGCTAAAGCTGGTGATACAAAGGTTAAAGATTTATGTGAGTTTGTCCGTGAATATATTGAACCTAACAATTATGAAGTATCTCCTTTAGAGTTCCTTATAAGGGATAAAACTAATATACAACCAATGTTAGATTTGTTTGAAAAGGAATCTGTTTTACGTAAGAAAAAGTGGTTATTTTCAGTTAATGAGTTTTTAAATTGGACTATTGTTAACTTTTTAACTGTTGAAGATCCTGAAACGGGAGAAATTTCTAGAATTAAAGGAGCAAGAAACCCCTTTGTCCGAATTAACTTTGATGATGAAATAGCACCAGTTTTACTCAATGAAACAAATAAATTAGCTTTGCCTTATCAGTTTGTAAAAAGTGCTAGAGAGTGGATATTCCCTCCTAATGAGATTCAAAATAAGACTAACTATTCAGATCTCAAACACCTTCACAGAAGCTCAGCAGATTGGATTCAAATCAATGATTTATCCCTTATTGATGATACAGATCCTGATTGTATTATCAGGCAGGAAGGAGATAAAACATTCCTTTGGCTACCAATATACTGGACTTATACATATGCATTAATGCAGTTACCTGCAAGAGGAAGACAAATTGTTTATTGTGATTCGGGTGAGGCAGATGCTGAAGTGCCGGATATTAAAAATGGAGCAATTATCTGGAAACCAAATCGGAATAAGTTAACGGGTCTAACAAAGCAACAAAGTATGATAAACAAAACCAAAGATAATGACTTTGGTGTCCATTATACTTCAAATAAAACTCACTTTAGTGGTGAAGGTTATACCATAGCATTTATGCCAATCGAATTAGCTTATTGGCTCATTAAGTTGAGAAAGTGGCAAGAAAAGTATAACCCTATTTCAAAACCAACAAAGTGGTTTGATTGTAGGCGAACTAATTTAAATGAGGTACAGAGAAAACAAAAAGGTATTAATTGTTTTTTGTTCAGAGATTATCAAAATGAAGAGCCTGGTTTTTTTGGGTCTCGTTTAGCAAGCCGCCTTGCAGCAGCACTATTTTTTGCTTCGAAAGACCAACTGACTTCTGCAACTTATGCTGGAAAAAGTTTCAAAGAATGTCATCTTCAACTTGAACAGCAAGAGGGCATTGCTCTTAGCTTATTTAAATCTGAATATACTCCTCATTCTATGCGTGTGAGTTTAATTAATGCATACGTTTATGAGTTTGGTATGCCACTGGAAGTCATCATGAAGCTAGTTGGCCACTCATCTGTTGTGATGTCGATTTACTACTTAAAAAGCGATAAAACGGGGGCTAATCTTCGTGAAAAATTGAAGCTTGGTGAAAAACAAGCCTTAAGCAATGGGTCGGATACTTTAAAAAGCTTTATTGAATCCCAACGAATTGAAGAATGTAAAAAGCAATTACTTGGAAATAACCCTGAATTTCTGCAGACTTTAAACAATAGTAGACCTGCTTCTAGCTATCTGTTTAAGGACTTTGGAATCTGCCCTGTTGGCGGTGCGTTCTGTAGAGAAGGCGGTGATGCGGTTGCAACAAAGGCAAATATATATCACCCTGTGAATGCAGGTTACCTAGGTGAACAAAACTGTATTCAATGCAGGTTTTTTGTCACAGGTCCAGCTTTTATGATGGGTCTTTCAGCACTTTTTAATGAGGTTAGTCTAGCCGTTAATACTCAATCATATCGCTTTACAAGCTTAGAAAAAGAGCTAAATAATGCAGCTAGCAAAGTAGATGTTATTTCACATGAGTTGTATAAACAAAAAAATCAGCAATTAGAAGATGAAAAGCAACAGCTTCAAGCTCTCAGACGCAAATTAAATTCAGAAATTGAAACTAGAGCTAAAAAGTTGGATCTGTATATGGCTGACATGAACTCGCTTCATAAGCATCTGACCAATTGTCAAAAAGTAATAAATAACGATAAGCAACAAGAAGGTTCAAAGCTTCAGTTAATAGTACCAAATGAGTTTGAAATTAGCTTTGAACTCGATGATGTTAGCAGTTTTCAGCAACTTTCAGAAGTATGTGAGAATGCTGAACTTTATCATAGCTGTAGTGATGAACTAGCAGTTACACGGAGAAGCCAGGCTCTTGATAGGATGTTGCTGAACAATGGAATGAATCCTCAATTTATCTTTCTAACAGAGAAGCAGCAACTTGCGGTTGGCAATCAAATGACACAGCTTATGCTGTCAAGACTTCAAAGCTGGGAGAAGCTTGATAAGCTAATAAATGGTACTTTAGCTTTAAACGACTTTTTAGAAAAAGAAAGGTTGACCTTAATGGATATTAAATCATTATTCGCAAGTTCAACACCGTTAAATCAGGTAGATTAATATGACAGAATTATCGCCTAAAACAGTACTTGAACAACTTAAAAAGCAAACATCATCTCGTGTCCAATGCTCATTAGATGCAATTTTTCAAGTCTGTACAGAACAAAAAGAACGCGGCTTAAATGAATTTGGTTACTCTATTATTGCACGCCTTGGCAAAGGTCGTGGTGTTCCGGCAGCTCAAAGTTTGCGCAATAAGACCGGAGAACCATACCAAATCTTGATCGCGAGTTTTACAGATTCAAACTTCAAACCGGATAAATCAACAATTAGTTTGAATAAAGGAAAAAGCTTCTCTTGGATAGAAAAATTAAAAGACCCTGTAGTTAGGCTGCAAGCTAACATTCTCTACTCTCAAAAATTAGCAGCTGAAAAACTAGTAAAGGAAATTGTACCGATTGATCAAGTCATAGAATTTTATGACGGTGGGTCGTCTTCGTCACCACACTCAAAATTGACTGACTTAGAAAGAGAAGCTCTTGAATACCTCATATCTAAAGAGTTTATGCGCCGAGCTGGTTTGGAAGTGGGGCCAAACGGTAGTATATTATCAAGTAATGATAAAGATAATTTTCTCCCGGTTGCAATTTTAGATGCTGTTAAAAAAGCATTGCAGTATTTGTAATAGTGGGATGGGACAAACCATTTGTATACGAATCTAATAACGCGTGAAGGATTAGAAGGTCTTAATAAAGAGCTTAATTATCTTTGGCGCGACTACAGGCCCGAAATAACAAAAAAAGTAGCTTGGGCTGCTAGTCTTGGCGATCGTTCAGATAATGCTGATTATAAAGAAAATAAAAGGTTACTTAGACAGATAGATTCTCGAATTAGGTTCCTTAGGAAACGCATCGAAGCAGTCAAAGTCATTGGCTACTCTCCTCAACAAGCCGGCAAGGTTTTCTTTGGGGCATGGGTAGAGGTTCAAAATGATGATGGTGAAACAAAAATTTTTCGCATAGTTGGCCCTGATGAGATCTATGGTCGTAGCGATTACATATCTATTGACTCTCCTATGGCCAGAGCGATGCTAAAAAAGGAAGTTGATGATGAGTTTCAAGTGAAAACGCCAGTTGGGGTAAAAGAGTGGTTTATTAATAAAATTGAGTATAAGTAAAAAGCTAGTACAGCTTATGCCTTAGAGAGCCTCATATTTCTGCGTTACCCTCTTGAGCTTTAATCATCAAAGTCTTCTTTAATATACTGCTGTTAGTCTGCTTAGAGCTGTGGTTTCAACTGGTGAATGCAACGAGTGGTTGAATTCACAGCGGAAAGCGGACATTGAAAAAGTTAAACTTATTTTTGTTTTAATGAGTTGGCTTCTAATTTGTCCGATAATATTATTAACTGCCTTTTTAGTGCAAGATAATAAGCTTAGAATTTTAGCTATTTTAATTACTTATTTACAAAGGTTATTATTGGTGAAATTATCTGGGTATGTAATATACGCCGTTTTGGGGTGTTACAAACCACCAAAATGGTGTTCAATAAGCTCTTAGAAACCAAGGGAATGCATCGTGGGGCATAAATTTATATCTCAAAGAAAACAGAAGAAAGAAGACATGTTTGATGCATTAGTTAAAAATGCTATCGACTTCTTAGATTCATCTTTAGATGATCTTGATAAGAGACCTAAAAACTCGATTGTAGATTTCTATTCTTCAATCGAGCTATTTTTAAAAGCTAGATTAATGAGTGAGCATTGGACTTTGATTATCAGTCGGCCTGAATTGGCATCCATTGACAGCTTTCAAGTCGGGGATTTTCATTCGGTCTTCCTTGATGATGCTATTAAGAGAATGAAAAATATTCTTAATAGTCCAATTCCACAAAAAGCTATTGATGTATTTAAAGCTCTTGGTGAACACCGAAACCAAATTGTTCATTTTGCTCATACTAACTATCAAAATATTAATGCAACTAAAGTAAGTGTAGTTGTTGAGCAGTGGTGTGCGTGGCATTATTTACATGAGCTAATTGTTACTAGCTGGGCTCCAGTTTTTGATGATTACCTTGAGGAGATTACACGTATCCACAATCGGATGATGCGCCAAAAAGAATTTATTGCTATCAGGTTTGCTGAAATTTCACCTCAAATCGAAATTAAGAGAAAATCAGGTTCTGAAGTTGAGGTTTGTTCGCACTGCAAGATGAACGCTGCAGTTGTTGCAAAAAAAAATCATTGGGGTAATGACTACGAATGCATGGTTTGTGGGGTTACAGATACATCAATTAAGAATACTGAAGCGACATTACCCTGCAAAAGTTGCGGTAAAGATTTTCAATTTTTCGATAAGAAACTCACAAATTGTCCTCATTGTGATTTGGTAATAGACGATGATTATTTATCAGAAGCATGTAGAGAAAAATACTCTGAAGGCGATGGTTGGTGTGATGATGGAGAATGGGTCGCCTATTGTCATGCGTGCCACTGTGATGAACGATCTGTATTTTACATAGATGGATTATGGAGTTGTATATCTTGTTTTGATAGAGGCTGGCAAGCAGTTTCATGTCCAAATTGTGATGAGTTTGTTACTGGTGATATGGATACGATAAAATATTTTGCTTGTGTGAGATGCGAAGATGATGTTCGAGCAGGAATTGCTGAAAATGGTATCTAACAAGTCAAGGTAAGGCGCGTTATCAAAGTCCGCTTTTGGCACTTTTGCGAAGTTCGACTGAGAGTGTAGTGGTTAATAATTGTGATGCATGAAGTCAAGATTTGGCTTTTTTGTTTTTATTAGTAATTAAACTCGAAAATGGAAATACTTGTTATGGGTACACTTTATGTAATTGGAAACGGATTTGATATGCATCATGGTTTACCTACCTCGTTAGCAGGATTCCGTGACTATGCTAAAGACAGCGCATTCGGTCGATTGTACGAAAACGGTGTATTTATGATGTTAGCCCATCAAAAACTAGAAGTACACTGGAACAACTTGGAGGAAAACCTAGCTAACCTCGATGTTGATGAACTTATGGAACAAAAAAGAGAATATTATGATGATGACCCCCATGAAAATCAGTTCTTATATGAAGTTGAGGTAGCAATTGATGCAATAACTTTAGGGCTTGTCCAGGAATTATGTAGCTATTTAATTAAAGCTGAGAAACAGGATGTTGAAGCAGATAAACAATTAAGGCTCGATACTAATGCGCGTTTCTTAAGCTTTAATTACACCAATACTTTAGAACGAATATATGCAATCCCATCCGAGAATATTTGTTATATTCACGGTAATCTTAATAATCAAGCAGGGGTTGTTATTGGACATGCGATGAAAGATTCTGATTATAAGCCTGAGCCAAAGGTTGATATGTCAACTTGGCCTGAAGAAGTAATAGAAGCTTATACAGATGCGTATTCTCAAGACTATGAATCCGCACTTGAAAGTGCTCATAGTTATTTTAAAAAAAGCTTTAAAGACTCTGGTGATTGTTTAACGCTGGCGAGCGATTTTTTTTACCCTTTACGTGATATTGATAATGTTATAATCCTTGGGCACTCTTTAGCTGAAATTGATTATGTTTATTTTGAATATATTAATCAGCTTGTTGGGATGGAATGTCAATGGTGGGGGACGTATTACCCAAGCGATGAGAAAGAAAGTATATATGAAAGTCTCGAGATGATTGTTGGAGATAAAAATAGAGTGAATGTCTTTGAAATGTCGCAACTCCAAATACAAACAAAAGTATAAAGGTAGTGTAGTAGGCATATCAGATCCTACACTTATCGTTAACAGATGTAGACCGCTATGAAAACCCTGTAGCAATTGACTGTTATGCCACGGCGTTTAAGACATCGAAGAGTGAGCAGGAATCTATCAGCAGCTCAATATCACATCTATATGAAGGCGAGCTAAAAATAAACATTGAAAATATGACTTGCTCTAAACTATTCAGCGATTATTCAATAAGCTTGGGTTATGCGTAGAGTCAAGGATTTAACAAGCAAAGGCGGCCGACGCATAAATGAGCGGCTGCTTTGAGCATTATAAGCACATGGAGAGTTATGGATATATCGAAAGAAAAATTGCTCATTCTTGAAAATGCATTAAATCACATAAAACTCCCACGAACTGATAAAGTAATGGTTGCTAGTTCCTACTATTCCATTTGTATGGAACACTATAGATCGATACTTATCTTGGTTGAGCTAAAACTATATAGCTCAGCTAGCGCACTTTTAAGGTGTCTTTTTGAAAGTTATGTTAAAGGCTTATGGTTCTACTATTGTAGTGGAGAGTGTGATATTGCTTTACTAAGAAAAGATGAGTTTAAAAAGCAATTTGGTATGTTAGTTAAAGAAATAGAAGAAAAAAAAGTGAAAGGGCTATCAAATGCTAAAAGTAATAATTGGGACATATTAAATGGACTAACTCATTCGGGAGCTGGGCAGCTTTCTAGAAGAATTTCTGGTGACCAAATTGGCTCTAATTTTAATGAAGCTTTTATCGCAGAGACTATAAGTTTTGCGAATGATTATGGCTTACTCGCAGCAGGAGAGCTTGCATTAATTAGTGGTGATAAAACCGCCCAGGTTGCTGTACTTAAAGTTCAAGATGTATTTTGAGAAAAGTGCTTATAACAAGGTAATTAAATCGGGTGAAGATCACAAATACGACTGTCAGAGTGACTTGAGCCATTAATAAGCTCAAATCAACTTATTAACCTCTAATGTGATAGCTTCTTGTTAAATTAACCAAAGGTACAGATCTTGGCTTCATATATTGCAACCTGTTTATAGTGCGCATAACACCTCAGACACTTTGCTTTTAGGCGTTGTATCCATATTTGAGCCTGTTTACGGTATTTTTAATTAATTCACGGCCAGCTATAGTATCTATAAATATTGAAGGTTTTTTAGAGTCGAATTGGAGTGAAGGGGTATTCAACCAAATGTTAAATCGTTCTATATTTTCAAAGTAATCAAGACAAAAAGAGCTGACGTTTGCAATTTCAAATGCATTTTCACTTAAAGTGATATTTAAAGGCTTTAATTCCTTTTTATAGCGTACATATGAGCTATAGCTAGTTCTAATAGCTGAAGAAAACACTCGTATATCCCAGCCTAACTCCATCCTTAAATGCTCAGCATTTCTGATATTAAGACCTTGATTTATAAAGTTAATTTTCTCTAGGTGGCTTGAGCTTTCGCTGATCTTTCTATTGGTTAGAATCTCTATAAAGTCTATTTTTTTATGAATTTCAGAGAAGCTATACATAGCAACACCTCAAATTAAGTTATGTTTCCTCGTGTAACTGAAATCGATGTTACCTGTAGAGGTCTACTTGAGATAAATTCTAGCGTATTTACCTCAGCTCACTTAACCCTAAAGCAATAGCCTCTTGCTGAAAGCGGCCTGATATATTAATTATTCGCTCATAGGCACCGGTTAAAAAATGCTCCTCTGTCGCTTCAGGTCTATTGCCCATAGCTGGCTGCTCAAAAAAGTCAGCAAAGTTATTAAAATCAAACTGAGCTTTGGAAGGTTTTTTACTTTGTTTATTAAAAGTAATATTGCTTGAGTCTGTATCTGCGGTGTTTTTTCCAGCAGGAGTTTCAATTTTTTCAAACTTAACTACATCAGCTTCCAATGGAACATCTTGATTAACTCTATACGCGTATTCTAAAAGCTTAGGTTCGGCGGGCATGTACATAATAGCTTCTTGGTTCTTAGAGTTTGTTACCCTCAGTATGCGGCCCAATATTTGCCTAAAATGCATTTCTGTTTTTATGTTTGTAAGGTGGCAGCAAACCTGTAAACGAGGGATGTTTGTACCTTCGCTAATCATACCAACAGAAATAATCCACTTAGTTTGTGCATACCTAAACTGCTGAATAATACTTGTAGGTTCATTTTCTCGGTAGGTTACAACAATGCTATCCTCGTCAAAGTAAGTTCGCATTAACTTAGAGATTTGATGGGCATGCTCAACAGACGATGCAACAATTAACCCCGCTGCATCGGGGTTTTTCAATCTAATTGAGATAAGCTTTTTTTGAGCGGAAGAAATTATGTATTTTACTACCGCTTCATTTTCAATAATTTCTTGATAAGAAACGCCAGAGTCGTTTAATAACGCTTTAAAGCAGTCAAATGTTTTGGTTTCAACGTCATCTACAACTGTAATGTGGTTATTATCAACAGCTACTATTTTTGGAACCCGACACACATTATCTACAATAGCCTCTGAAAGCCCGTAAACGTAGTCACACGCTATTTTGTTGTTAGGCTGCTGATAAGATGAAAGAACAATAGGAGCAGCATCAGAGCGCCAAGGTGTACCTGTTAAGGCTAATGTGCATTGTGCTTTATTATGAATGTTAAGAATTATCTGCTCACCCCATGCATTAGCATTGTCAATATTAGAGCCAGCACAATGATGAATTTCATCAAATATTACAAAAACACGATATCGTTCAAATAGCTGCCAAAAGTGCACATCTAAATACTGTAAGCTTTGATATGTTAAAGTTCTACCTTTAGCGCCAATAAGCCCATCAAATCGTTCATTCGTTTTTAGTTGCAAGCTTTCCTTAAAGTCTTGAGATACAATTGAAGACGGTGAAAAGCAAATAATCACATCGACCATATTATTTTTTAATAATTGATCGGCTAATTCCGAGGCCATCAAGGTCTTACCCGCCCCAGGAGTTGCCAAGGCTAAAAAGTGGCTATTGCCGTTCTGATATTGTGTAAGCGCTAAATTAATACACTCGGCTTGCCATAGTCTTAGTTTCATATTTTCTCTAATGCTTCGCTCTGCTTCAGTAAGCCTTCAATCGCTCTAATCTTGCCAAGTATTCTTGTATTGTTGTCTCTCGCTTTGTTGTACTGTGGCTGTAGTTCATCTACCAGTTCGGGCGACTCCAAATAAAGCTCTTTATATGCCTCAGATTCCCCCATATTCAATAATAGATCGGCTTTGTAATGATTTAACTTACTAAGTAACAGCGAGTGTTTATCACCTGCCTTTTCTGTGGCTTTAATGGGTACTGAGCTGGCTAAATGAGTAATTATCTCAACGTTAAAACTCTCTGTTTTATTGAATCGCGTAAATCCTTTTTTATTTGATACCACTTTTTTCAGCCAGCCTTTTTTAACAAGCTTGAGCAATTCAGCATATATACTTCGCCTAACTGCTGTAGGTACTAAAGAAGAGTCATTTTTTAGTGCTAAGTACGCCGAGCGTACATCACTTGTTGTAAAGTTATCAAAATTTGGTGCAACAATAATTTGAGCTACGAGAGGATCAAATTTCAAAGTAAATCCTAATAAACTTCTTATAATAATGGGTATTATAGGGCGTGGTAGTTAAGCGCTCAACATGAAAATCTAATCATTTTGCCTTGAGGGAAATCAGGTGAGTGATTTAGTTAAACATTTTGGTGAAAAGCTACGAGAAAAACGCAAAGAAGCAGGTTATTCGCAAGAAGGTTTTGCGGCCTATGTAGGTATAGAGCGCGGTAATTATGGAAAAATGGAAAGAGGTAATGTGAATATTAAGTTAGAGACATTATACAAGCTAGCTAATGCGTTAAATTGTGAATTTGAAGACATAATGCCACCAAGGTTGATGTATAAACTCAATTTAGATTAATTAAAATACATTCAAATTCTACGAGTTTTTATTAATTAAAAGCACGTATCAAAATTAATTCCGGATTTTTTGTACAATATGCATGCATATTATTATCGAACAATAGAAGAAAAGTCACCTTTCATGTATAATAATATTGGTCAATATATTATTTAATTCGAGCATTTTTCATGGCTAGTTCAACGCAAATAAAAGCACTTATGCAATCGCATATCGATAAAGATGACGATAGATTTTTATCTATTGCGCTTCAAGTTGCTGCGCATGAAGCAAGAAGTGGTCATGGCAAACTAGCACAGGAATTAAAACAGCTTATTGATAAGGCAAAAAAAAAGAGCCTTAATAATCTACCTGTTTCAATTGCAAGTGGTGTCAAAGATTCTACGGGACTGCTGACAACAAGCTATCCTAAGCTACGTTTTAATGATCTTATAGTTTCTGAAAGTGTTAAAGGCCGGTTAAATCGCTTAGTCAAAGAGCAAAAACATTTATCAACACTAAAAAATCATGGTTTATCACCAAGAAGAAAATTACTATTAGCAGGAAAACCAGGTACAGGTAAAACTTATACGGCATCTGTACTTGCAGGAGAATTAAATTTCCCTTTATTTGAAGTCCGCCTTGATGCGGTGATTACTAAATATTTAGGTGAATCTTCAGCTAAATTACGTCAAATATTTGATGCTATTAGAGATGTAAGAGGCGTATATTTCTTTGATGAATTTGACGCATTAGGCTCTCACCGAGGATCAAATAATGACGTAGGTGAAGCACGAAGAATCCTAAATAGCTTCTTACAGATGATTGAACAAGATGATTCTAGTAGTGTCATTGTTTGTGCTACTAATCATATTGAAGCCCTTGACCATGCACTATTTAGGCGCTTTGATGATGTCATTCGCTACGAATTGCCGTCAGAGAGTGAAATAGTTTCACTTTTCAAGTCTAGACTTCATCCTTATGTTGCTAAGAATTTCTCATGGAAAAAGTTAGCATTGAAGTCAGATGGTCTAAGTAATGCAGAAGTTACTCAAGCTGCTAATGACGCAATCAAGGAGATGTTGATTCATGATTATTCGTCGATCACTATCACTATGCTTCAAGAAGCAATTGAAGATAGAAAGAGTATTAGTCAGCATTTCGCAATGTAATAGGGAAATTTAATGGCGAATAAGATTTATAATAAACCTCATTTTTTTTTAGAATCATATGGTTCGGCGCAAAAATTTACTTCACCAAGTGGTGGTGGAGGCCCTTCTAAAATAATCCCAGCCCGAAACCGAATAGCCCATAGTGGTAAATTACGAGGTGATTTATCGACTGTTTCAATTCAATTAGATCAACTTAAAAATGAGTCATCAGAAACTCCATTAAAAATGGGTATAGGTATTCAAGTTGAATTTGAAAGCTTTCCTGATATTGAAATTGCAGTGGAAAGCCTTGCTAATGCGACTCAAGGAATTGAACTTTATAACGTAAAGACAATCACCCATGATAATCAAATAAAAACTATTGCTACAGTTTTTATTCCAGATGGAAAGCTCCATCATTTTGAACAAAAAATTACCGATTATTTAAATAAGAAAAAGAACAAACATAAAAAACCTTTAGACAATCAGAAATTAATTGATTCAATACAGTCAATCCGAACTGCGGCATTTGCCGCTATTTGGTCTGATGATGACTCCTTATTACCAGATGATAAAGATGAATCTATTTGGTGGGAAGTATGGGTATCTACTCCGAAAAAAAGAAAAGAATCAATAAACTACTATAAAGAAATTATTGCTGATTTCACGTTAATAGCTAACGAGCTTAAAATTGAGGTTTCTCAACATAAGCTAAGATTTCCCGAACATACTGTTATTCAAGTTAAAGCGACTCAAAATCAACTAGCAAATAATACCTTACTACTAAGCCGAGTTGCTGAAATTCGCGCACCAAAAACCACAGCTGATTTTTTTGACTCTGCCCCCCATGAAGAACAAGAGCAATGGACAGAAGATTTATTGCAACGTCTAAGCGTGAATAACAGTGGTACTGAGCCTTACATTTGCGTGTTAGATACAGGCGTAAATGTAGAGCATCCTTTGTTGTCTCCTTTTGCAGGTCTTAATGATCAATTAACGGTTACTGATAACGGAGACGCTACGGATATTAATGGTCATGGCACAGAAATGGCTGGGCTTGCTATGTGGGGGGATTTAACCGATATACTTGGTTCTAATGATGTAGCAACTATTAATCATAAATTTGAATCAATTAAAGTTTTAGATCGTAGTGGTGATAATGAAGACAAGTCTCTAGGTTTAATAACTGCTAATGCGATTGCAACAGCAGAATTTGCAAATATTGAACGAAGCCGTATATTTTCAATGTCACTTTCAGCTAATACTGGGACAGACGGAGGCAGGCCTTCATCTTGGTCAAGTACGCTAGATTCATTAGCTGTAGATTATTTAGGGGAAGGAAAAAATCCTCGTTTATTTACTATATGCGCAGGTAATGTTCCGTTTGATTCTGATATGGAATACCCCGATACTAATCAACTACAAGATATTCATGACCCTGCTCAATCTTGGAATTCTATTACAGTTGGTGCTTATACCAATAAAGTGACTATTACAGAGTCCTGTGATTATCAACCATTAGCAAAAGTGGGGGGATTATCACCTTATAGTACGACTTCTCTTGTATGGGATAGAAAAAACGCCCCCATAAAACCCGAGATTGTTTTTGAAGGGGGGAATATTGGTAAAGATCAATATGGGTGTGCAGGAATGCAAGACTTACACTTACTTACTACTTTCCATGATTTCTCTCAACGGAACTTCCAAACCAGTAATGCTACAAGTGCAGCTACAGCGCTTGCCGCCCGCTTTACTGCGCAAGTAAAAGCCGAACACCCTGACTTGTGGCCTGAGACTATTCGGGCTTTAACTGTCCACTCCGCGGATTGGACAGATGAAATGTATCAATTAATAAATACAGGGCGCTCCAATAAAGCAATTAGAAAAAGTGATATGAGTAACTTAACTCGCATGGTTGGCTTTGGTGTGCCCAATTTAGAAAGGGCAGTTAAAAGTGCCAGCAACTCTCTTTCGTTAGTTATACAAGATGAATTACAACCGTTTTATAAGGATGGTAACGTTAAAACAAAGGATATGCATTTACATGATTTACCATGGCCGAAAGATACGTTACAAACAATAGGTGAGGCAGATGTTGAACTAACTGTAACGCTTTCTTACTTTGTTGAACCAAATCCATCAAGCCGTAATACTTTAAATAAATATAGCTACGCCAGTCATCAATTGCGCTTTGATGTAAAACGGCATGAAGAATCTTCTGCTGCATTTCAAAGTCGTATTAATGCAGCTGCGGAGGGGGGCAGACCAGATGACTCTCCGAGTGACTCTAATTGGACTTTAGGGGCTGATAACCGACATAGAGGCTCTATTCATAAAGACATTTGGAAAGGCAGTGCAGCAGAGCTTGCAGAGCGAGGACAAATTGCTATTTATCCTGCCAGTGGTTGGTGGAAAACTCGTACTTCACATGAGCGTTGGGATTCAAAAGCAAGATACTCTTTAATTGTTACTCTTTCAGTGCCTGAAGTAGATATAGATATTTATTCTGAAGTAGAAACTAAAGTAGAAGCTACTCTTCTAGCAAGTTCCGCGGTTGACGTTCAGGTTTAACAGTGTCTATCAATTAAGTTTACATGGCTTAATTGACATAACCCAAGAAAAACTTAGTTAAACTTTTTGAACCTTTCACTAAATAGTATGCTTAATTAGTATGTGTACTATTAAAATTTATTTGTTTATCAATGCAATTCTATTTCATAGTATGTTTTTAGAGGTACTAATTGCGTGTCTGCGTTCTCAGAGCGATCTCCGAGGCTGGCTGCCCAGCTTACTATTTTTGTTACTTCTGGGCGTTTAACGTTCCATAGTTGGTCGTGTTCTTGTTGTAATTGTAAGTAACCTTCGCGGGTGACTAAATTTGTTTTCATGGTGAATTCTTTATTAGCTCTAATGGTGTGCACGTTATTAAATTTGCCAAAACTTGTCGAGCGTAAAATGTAATAAAGTACGAGTAAGTAAGCTTTGAAATGTTCAGTAACAATCTAAGCAAGTAATTAGTTTTTGATTATTAAGTTTTTCATTTATATTAACTAGTAATTGGATATAAAAATAAGAAAGAGATTATGGGACACGAAACCACAAAAGTATTAGTTGTTGATGACGATATGCGCTTACGCAGTTTGCTTGAACGTTATTTAGTAGAGCAAGGCTTTATTGTTAGAACCGCAGGAAACTCGGAGCAAATGGATAGACTCCTAGAGCGAGAAAACTTTCACTTAATGGTTCTCGATTTAATGCTCCCAGGCGAGGATGGCTTATCTATTTGTCGCCGTCTACGCCAAAAAGAAAATGAAATTCCTATTGTTATGCTTACTGCAAAGGGCGACGAAGTAGATCGCATTATTGGCCTTGAACTTGGCGCTGACGATTACATTCCAAAACCATTTAATCCACGAGAGCTACTTGCTCGCATAAAAGCCATTTTACGTCGCCGCGCAAAAGAAGTGCCAGGCGCACCTGCTGCTGAAGAAAACTTAATCGCTTTTGGTAAATTTACGCTTAATTTAGCAACGCGCGAAATGAGTGAAGGGGATAAAACAATATCGCTTACCAGTGGTGAGTTTGCAGTGCTTAAAGCGCTTGTTTCGCATCCACGTGAGCCACTTAGCCGCGATAAGCTAATGAACTTAGCGCGTGGCCGCGATTACAGTGCGCTTGAGCGAAGCATTGATGTGCAAGTGTCGCGACTTCGCCGCATGATCGAAGTAGATGCTGCCAATCCACGATATATTCAAACCGTTTGGGGTTTGGGGTATGTGTTTGTTCCCGACGGTGAAAAGTAATATTTATGGGCATGTTTCCGCGCAGTGCTTTTGGACAAACTGTTTTTTTAGTGGCGGCTCTGCTGCTCATAAATCAAATAGTGTCTTATGTTACGGTTAGTTTTTATGTTGTAAAACCAACCATTGAGCAAGTTAACTTGATGCTTGCTAAGCAAATTAAAACAGTATTTATTGACTGGGAAGATGGCGTTGAAATAAACGACGAAGTATCTGCAAAGTTTTTTGAAATTACCGGCATTGAAGTCATGACTCAGCGAGAAGCGATGCGGCAAGGGCTTGGGCAAAGCCGCGAATATTCTATGCTATCGCGCAGCATGACTGAGCAACTTGGTGGTTATTCTCGTGTACGTATTAGCCAAACTGATCCGTTGATTTATTGGGTTGAAGCACCGCAAGCGCCAGGTTATTGGGTAAAAGTACCGCTTAAAGGCTTTAAAGAGAACAACTTAGAGTTTTTAACTTTTTACTTATCAAGTATTGGCTTTTTAAGTGTGCTGGGTGGGTGGTTGTTTGCAAGGCACCTTAATAGACCATTAAAAGCACTGCAACAAGCTGCAGTGAAAGTGGGTAAAGGCGACTTTTCTACCAAGTTAGAAGAACAAGGCTCAACAGAAGTAATAGAAGTAACGCGCGCGTTTAACCAAATGTCGCGCGGAATTGCTGCACTTGAAAACGACCGCCGTTTACTAATGGCCGGTGTATCTCATGATTTACGTACGCCGCTTACGCGTATCCGTTTAGCCACCGAAATGATGGTTGATGAAGATGACTATCTCCGTGAAGGTATTATTTACGATATAGAAGACATGAACGGGATTATTGATCAGTTTATTGAGTATCTACGCCACCATAAACGTGAAGAACTAAGTTGCGAAGATATAAATGCTTTAGTTGCCGAGGTTGTCAATTCTGAGCTTCAGCATCAACGTACTATTACGTTTAAAAGTAATCCAAATATAGGCAATATACCGTTAAGCTCTGTGGCTATTAAGCGTGTAATTACCAACATGATTGGTAATGCACTGCGTTATTCTGAGGGCGATATTGAAGTACTTAGCTACTTTAATTCAAACAAAAAGTATGTAGTTATCGCTGTAAACGATAATGGCCCCGGCATTCCTGAAAACGAACTAGAGTCTGTGTTTGAGCCCTTTAAACAAGGCGATGCAGCTCGCGGAAGTGAAGGCAGTGGCCTAGGCCTTGCTATTATTAAACGCATTGTTGATATGCACGACGGTAAAGTAAAACTAGAAAACCGCCCAGAAGGCGGTTTAAGTGCACAAGTATATTTGCCAATAAAGGTATCAACCCCTGCATAGTAAATGCAGGGGCTTTATTATATTAAAGTGCTTTAAAACGAATAGCTGTACCGCCACTAGTGGCTAATTTAAGCGTTAGTTTATCGCTTGCAGTTACAACACGTTTTTCGATAGCTAGATCGTACGGATTGTTTTTCCACTCTGCGCTTTTACCATCTTTATAAATTTGTGCTTCAAACTTTTTGCCTTGCTCTAAAAAGTCGAGTTTTACCTCAATAGTTCTGGCTTTTTCGTCAGTAACAGCACCTAGGTACCAATCGTTTCCTGAGTATTTAGTGCTTTTACGTTCTTTACGAGCGAATACAATAAAGTCGCCTACTTCACCATCAATAGCAATGCTTTGCTGCCAATCTGTTGGTACGTCTTGAATGAATTGAAATGCATCGGGCTTAGCCAAGTAGTTTTTAGGTAAGTCGGCAGCCATTTGAATTGGGCTATACAAAACAACATAAAGTGCGAGTTGTTTGGCGAGTGTGGTTTGTGGGCGGTTTGTATCGCCTCCTAAACCATTAAAGCTCATATCAAAAATACCTGGCGTAAAGTCCATTGGTCCTGCAAGCATGCGGGTAAAAGCAAGCATTGGTACATGCTCTGGTGGATTAGGAGGTGAACCCCATGCATTGTATTCTTGTCCGCGTGCGCCTTCGCGCGCAATCCAGTTTGGATAAGTACGGCGCAGGCCTGTATCTTTAATTGGCTCGTGAGTATTAATGCTAATTTTATGTTTAGCTGCAAGTTTTACGTTATAAAGGTATTCGTTAACCATAAACTGGCCGTCATGCCATTCGTGGCGAGCAACACCGTTTTTGTCTATACGTTTTATATTTCCGCCATCGGCTACATAACCTGTTTTTACTTGGCTTACGTTTGATTTTTCGTAAAGGGCAAAGGCATCTTCCATTTGGTCACGGTAGTTGCTTACATTGCCTGATGTTTCATGGTGGCCAATGAGCTGTACGCCTTTTTCTTTGCCGTATTGAGTCAGTGCTGCTATATCAAAGTCGTCGTACGGTTTGGTAAAGTTAAATACATCGCCATTAAAATACCAATCGCCATCCCAGCCAATATTCCAGCCTTCAACGAGTACGCCATCAAAACCATACTGCGCTGCAAAATCCATATAGTATTTTGTGGTTTGCGTAGTGGCGCCGTGTTTTTTACCGCTACCCCAAGTTTGCGTGTTTATATGCATACCCCACCAGATACCCACGTATTTGCCAGGCTTAACCCACGACACGTCGCCGAGTTTATTAGGCTCGTTTAGGTTTAGTATTATATCTGAATTAACTAAGCCAACAGCGCTGTCGGCTATTTGAATGGTGCGCCATGGTGTTTTAAAAGCACCTTGTTTTTTAACTGCAACACCATCTGACCACGGTGTTAAATCGGCAGTGAACGTACCAGAGCGGCGTTGATTAAGCACCATGCCTGCGTAATCAACAAGTGCGGCTTCATGAATACTAATATGAGTACCGTCACTTGTTTTAAACGTAAATGGTGTGTGAGCTAGTGGAGCTTCGTTAAGTGGGGTAGTGTTGTAAACATATTCGTAGCGGTTCCAGCCACGAGCAGGTATCCACCATGCTGTTGCATCATGGCTATTGTTTATTGCAAATTCAGTTAACTCTTTGGTTATTTCTGTATGTTCGAACCCGGCTTGTTGTGGTACTTCGTATCTAAAACCTACACCACTATCAAATGCTTTAAATCGAATAGTGTAGGTACCTTTATTTGGCTCGTTTTTTGTAAAGGTAACGGCTACTTCGTTATATTCGTCAACAACGTTTTGGCGTTCGCCCCAGGGTTGTTGCCACTGCGAGTTAACGCTTTGTTGTTCAATGCTTTTAATTTTAAAGCCATCGCTAAAAGCTGCTTGTGTTTTAAATTCAAACCCCAGTAAAGATTTGTTTATAACCGCTTTGTTTTTAAATTTTATTGCGTAGCTTGGCGTGTTGTTCTCGTCAGAGATGCTTACTGTTATTTGTGTGTCTGGCGATTTTAGCTCTACGGTTTGTCCGTAGCTATTACTAGCAAAGGCTAAAAGCACAAGTGCTGGTATTCTCATGGTGTGTCCTTAGATGAGTCGGTGGTGACATCTAAGGATAATGACTGTTGATGATTAATACGACTGCTTACATACGTATTCAATGTTTTAAAAAATAGAAAGAATTTGGTGGCTTAATCGGTCTATAATGTAAACAAATTGATAATAGCGACAAGAAAATGATAAAAAGCTTACTTTATGTATTTTTACTAAGTGTTAGTACTGGAGTTTTTGCAGCAAATATTACAATTAAAAATGCTAATAATGACCCATTACCTAATGCTGTTGTATGGCTAACTGCAGGAGACCCCTCTAGCGTTATTCCTCCAGAAGCACCTTATGCGATGACCCAGCAAAATAGAGAATTTAAGCCGCGTATTTTAGTTGTCCCACAAAATGCAAAGGTAGAGTTTCCGAATGCGGACTCAATCATGCATCATGTTTATTCATTTTCTAAAGCCAAAACGTTCGAATTAAAGCTATATAAGGAGCACCCAAAAGCGCCCATTACTTTTGATCAAACGGGTGTTGTTGAGCTTGGCTGTAATATTCATGATTGGATGTTAGGTTATATTGTGGTGGTAGATAGTACTATTTTTGCAATCACTGATGAAAACGGGAATGTTGATTTAAATGCCAATGCAGGCGAATACATGTTAAGTGTTTGGCATTCTGGGTTTAGTGATATTAGTAAGGTTGAATCTCAAACTATCAATGTGGCTACTAACCCTATCACTTATAAAGTAAAGCAGGAAATTGCGGAGCAAATTGACTTTGCTACGGATGAATTTGATGACTATTAATCGCTTAACGAGGCTGGCATTTTTAGCCGGTGCTTTATGTTTTAGTAATGCATTGTATGCACAAGTAAAAGGCTTGATACAAATTAGAGCCGTGCAGGGTGACGATATACGTAGCTTCCAAGAGGGTGGCCTTGGGCTATATCGGCACGATACTACAAGCGACGAACTTATTTTATCCCAAGGTATTTTAGATTTAAATGTTGATTTAGCATCTAGTTGGTCGGCTCATGGGGTGTTAAATGCGAATCAAGATCCTGACGTTGGCCTTGGTTTTACGCAGGCTTATATAAAGTATCAGCCGCTATCTAGCAGCAACTATAAATGGCACATGCGCGTGGGGGGCTTTTACCCACTTATGTCGCTTGAAAACCCTGATATAGGATGGACTTCTCCTTATAACTATACAAACTCAGCTATTAATAGCTGGATTGGCGAGGAAGTACGCACTATTGGCGCAGAGGTAACTATTAAGCGCCCAGCAAAACGTTTTAACAGCGCTCATAGCTTTAGTTTTGTAGGTGCTACATTTAAAGGCAATGATCCTGCCGGTACTTTACTTGCGTGGCGTGGTTTTGCATTACACGATAGGCAAACTACATTTAACGAAAGTGTTAAATTTGCGCCTATAGCGGCATTAAATGCATACGAATTACGTTGGCAGGCTAATAAGGTTTTACCGTTTGAAGAAGTAGACGGGCGTTTTGGCTATTACGCTGGCGTACATTGGGATTACTTAAAAAAATCACAATTTCGAATTTATTATTACAACAATAACGGTGACCCAACCACACTTAATATTAGTACAGGGCAGTATGCTTGGGATACTCGCTTTACAAGCGCCGCTTGGCTTTATAAGTTTAATAGTAAAACACGTTTAATAGCACAGGTACTTAATGGTAAAACTGAAATGGGCAGTAACGCATTAATTGATAATGCTTTTTATAGCCATTATTTAATGCTGAGCCATAAAGAAGGCAAACATCGAGTTTCAGTACGTTATGATTATTTTAAAGTTACTGACAACGACACAACCGCGTTTGACCCTAATGCAAGTAATGGGGAAGGCTTAACCGCAACATGGCGCTACCAGCTCACTAATAAACTACAAATAGGGGTTGAAGGTTCTGCACTTAAAAGTGTTGCAAAAAATAGAGAGCCAATTGGATTTAATGAACGAATCTCGCAGCAGCAAATAATGCTAAATGCGCAATGGCGTTTTTAAAAGCATAAAAAAGGGAGCATTTAAATGCTCCCTTTTTAGTTTAATAAAATTGGTATAGATTATACCAACCTGCATAAATCTTTGATCAATTTAACGAATTAAATTGCACTATAACGTCGTTAAAAATTTTTTATTTAGAACAACTAGATACAAAAATTTTTGCCTAGTTCTAGCGTAATTTTCTTAACGTTAAATAGACCCTATATATAAGCAGATTGGTATTATTTTTTATCGAATGCGCGTTTCATGTAGTTAGGTGTAGCGAGTGCACCATGGTGAATACCGTTGTTATAGTACTCGCTGTGCTGTGCAATATTTGCAGCTGCATCTTCTCTAAAACCGTCAAATGCTTGTGATTTACGTGCAAGTGTTACTGACCATAAACCGCTTGGGTAAATTGGTTGTGGAAATGGTAATGTTTGTAAATCGTTAAAGCCTACGCTTAACATTGCTTCGCGCATTTCAACTAATAGTGGCATGTGCATAAGTGGTGATTCACTTTGTTGTACTAAAATACCACCTGGGCGCAGTGCATCTAAACAGCTTGTGTAAAACGCATGGTTAAATAAACCCTCACCTGGACCTACCGGATCTGTGCCATCAACAATCACTACGTCGATAGATTCGCCAGCGGCTTCGCGCATGTATTTAATACCGTCGTCAAACATAACAGTTGCACGGGCGTCGTTATTAGATTCACAAAGCTCTGGGAAGTATTTTAACGACATTTGCGTTACTACTTCGTCGATATCTATTTGCGTTACAGTTTCTACGCCTGGGTGTTTTAATACTTCGCGTAAAGTACCGCAGTCGCCGCCGCCAATAATAACGACGTTTTTAGGGTTTGGATGCGCTAAAAGTGCAGGGTGGCTGATCATCTCATGATAAAAGAAGTTTTCGCGGGTTGTTACCATAGTACACCCGTCGATGATCATTAAATTACCAAAGTCTGTGGTTTCAAACATTTCTACCTTTTGAAAAGGAGACTGTTTTTCATCTAACTTTTTATTAATACGTAATGAAAATGCGCTGCCATCGCGGTCGCTAATTTCAGTAAACCACTTACTTTGATCTAAATTTGCCATAGTTACTATTACACTTTTTAGGTTGAGTATGAAAAAGGGGCAATTCTGCCAGTGCTTGGCGTTTTGCTCAATGACATTTTAACTGATTTGACGAATAAAGTTAGTTAGGAGTGAGTGAAAGTTCAATTTTTGTTAGCCTAGTGGATAGTGACGTATTAAAATGCGCCTTTATACCTAATTGACTAAAGAAGAGTTGCCATGACCTGGGGTTTAGAAACAGCACGCGCCACTTATAACGTTGCTCATTGGAGTGATGGTTATTTTGATATTAACGCACAAGGCGAACTGGTGGCTTACCCAGATGGCGACCAAACAAAACCGGCCATTTCTTTAACGCAATTAACTGAGCAGTTTAAGCAACAAGGTTTAACGCTGCCGGTTTTAGTACGCTTTACCGATATTTTAAAAAATCGTGTAGACACCCTTACTAACGCGTTTACGCAAGCGCGAGCAAATCGTGAATATAACGGAAAATACACCTGTGTTTACCCAATTAAAGTAAATCAGCAACGTTCTGTAGTAAGTAAGCTATTAGCGCATCCAAGCGGGCTTGTTGGCTTAGAAGCAGGCTCAAAGCCAGAACTTATGGCTATTTTGGGTGTAGCAAAAGAGCCAATCACAATAGTGTGTAACGGCTATAAAGACAGTGAGTTTTTACGCCTAGCGTGTATTGGTCAAGCAATGGGCCACAGCGTAAAAATTGTGGTAGAGAAGCTTTCAGAACTGACCACACTACTTGAAGAAATAGACAACTTAGGCATTGAACCGGCTATTGGTATTCGCATTCGCCTAAACTCAGTAGGCAAAGGCAAGTGGCAAAACACGGGCGGCGAAAAAGGCAAGTTTGGTTTAACAGCAGGCCAAGTACTAAGTGCTGTTGAAGTGCTTAAAAAGCATAATAAGCTGCACTTAATGCAAATGGTGCATTTTCATATTGGTTCTCAAATTGCCAATATTCGTGATATTCACCGTGCTTTACGTGAATGCGCGCGCCATTTTGCTGAGCTTACACAATTAAACGTACCGTTAAATACTGTTGATGTTGGCGGCGGCTTAGGCGTTGATTACGAGGGCTCTGGCTCGCGTAGTGCGTGTTCAATGAATTACACCGTAGAAGAGTATGCGCGTAACGTAGTGAATGCATTTGCAGAAGTGTGCGACCAACATAACCTTACGCATCCGGCTATTATCACCGAGTCGGGGCGTGCTTTAACCGCTCACCATGCGGTATTAATTACCGATGTAATTGACGTAGAAAAAGCGCCTAATCATTTAAATCCAGAGCCACCGGTTAAAAACAGTGCATTAGTGCTTGATGAAATGTGGCAGTGTTTACAACGTTTAAATCCGCGTATGGCATTAGAGATTTATCACGACGCTATGCACTTATTTAGCGAAGCGCACGATCAGTACGTGCATGGCTTAGTAAGCATGCTAGAGTGGGCGAAAATAGAGCAGCTTTACTTTACTATTTTACATCGTGTACGTGCATCGCTTAGTAATAATGCACGTGCGCACCGTGAAGTACTCGACGATTTAAACGAAAAGCTTGCTGATAAACTCTTTGTTAACTTTTCATTATTTCAGTCGTTGCCTGATGTATGGGGTATTCAGCAGTTGTTTCCGGTGATGCCAATCGAAAATTTAACTCAGCCATTGACTCAGCGCGCGATTATTCAAGATATTACCTGCGATTCTGACGGGCAAATTCGTGAGTACGTTGAAGGCGCAGGTATCGAAACCAGCCTACCAATACCAGAATATAAGCATGGCGAGCAATACCACATTGCTATGTTCATGGTAGGCGCGTATCAAGAAATTTTAGGTGATTTACATAACCTATTTGGTGACACTGATTCGGTGCACGTAGAGCTTAACGACGATGGTTACGTGTTAACCAATGCTATAAAAGGTGATAGCGTTAAGGATGTATTAAAGTTTGTTGACTATGATAGCGCCATTTTAGCTGACAACTTTGCGTACCAAGTTAATAAACTTGATGTATCGACGCAGTGTAAAGAAGGTTATTTAGCTGAGCTTAATGCAGGCCTTGAAGGCTATACCTATTTTGAAGATTAATTTGTAAGCAACTGAAAGCGCAGTATTAGTGGCTGCGCAATGTTTAAAGGAATGGAAGTAATGTCAGTTATTCGCAGTGTATTTAGTATTATTTTTTACACAATAAACACACTTTTTTGGTTTGTGCCTATTTTTGTTTGTGGGCTTATAAAGCTTATCCCTATTAAGCCTCTACAAAAGCTTATGAGCTGGGCAGCTAAGCAATTTGCAACTATTTGGGTTACCTTTAATAGCTTAAATCAAGCGTTATTCACGCCAACTAAACTTAATGTAACTGGCCTTGAAGACCTTAAACTAAAAGATTGGTACCTAGTAATTGCAAATCACCAAAGCTGGGTCGATATTTTAGTATTACAGCGCGTGTTTAATCGTAAAATTCCATTTTTAAACTTCTTTTTGAAAAAAGAGCTTATTTACGTGCCTATTTTAGGTTTATGTTGGTGGGCGCTTGATTTTCCGTTTATGACTCGCACGAGTAAAAGCCAATTAAAAAAGAATCCAAAGCTGCGTGGCAAAGATTTAGAAACCACACGTAAAGCCTGCGAAAAATTTAAAGAGATGCCAGTAAGTGTGGTTAACTTTGTAGAAGGCACTCGTTTTACTACGCAAAAGCATGAGCGCCAAAATAGTCCGTTCCCACATTTATTAAAACCAAAAGCGGGCGGTATTGCTTTTGTAATGCAAGCAATGGGCGAGCAAATTACTAAAGTGGTTAACGTCACCATTCATTACCCAGATGGTATTCCTACTTTTATGGATTTTGCTGGTGGTAAGGTAAAAAATATCAACGTACACGTGGAAGTAAGGCCAGTAAGCGCAGAGCTTATTGGTGACTACACAGGTGATTCTGAATTTAGAGTTCGCTTTCAAAGCGAGTTAAACCGCTTATGGGAAAACAAAGAGCAAACACTGCAATCGCTCGAAAAAACCCATAAGTAAAAGGTAAAAATATGAGCTTACAGTTATGCTAAAAAAGTGGTTACCAAATTGGCTTAACGGCTTAATTGTAGGCTGCGTATTGTTTTCTAACATGATACTTTTTGGCTCGCTAGTATTTGTACTGGGCCTTATTAAGTTATTACTGCCTTTGCCTGTGGTTAACTCTATATTACACAGCGCTTACCGAGGTTGGTGTAACGGCAACCGTTTAGGGCTTTGGTTAGGTTGCCCTAATATTGTGGTTGATATAAGTGGCGACTTAAACTCAAGAAGTTGGTATTTACTTATTTGTAACCACGCGAGTTGGTTAGATATAACTGTACTTAGCTCATTACATGCATTGCCTGCCCCTAAGTTCTTTTTAAAAGACGGGTTAAAATACATGCCTTTTATTGGCACTGGTGCGTGGGCTATGGGTATGCCGTTTATGAAACGGGTAAGCAAAGCGCAACTAGCTAAAAATCCAAAGTTGAAAGGGTTGGATGTAGAGCGCACCAAGCGTAGCTGTCGTAATTTTCGTCATCATCCTACTACCATCATTAATTTTGTTGAAGGTACACGCTATACGCCAGCCAAACATAATCTGCAACAAAGCCCTTTTAAGCATTTATTAAAGCCCAAAGCGGGTGGCATTGCTTTTGCGCTTGAAGTATTAGCCGATCAATTTGATGCCATGCTTAATACAAGTTTAGTATATAGCGGTAAGACAGATCACGTTTGTCGTAACTTGCTAAAAGGTGAGCTAGATTCTATTTATGTTTCAATAGACGTAACGCCCATTAATGACAATATGCAGGGCAGCTATCAAAGCGATGACGTATTTAAAGTTAATTTTCAACATTATGTGAATGAGCTATGGGTTGCTAAAGATCAGCAGCTTGCCGACATTTATGCTCAACAAGATTTACCTGAACCACAAATCAGTAAGGAAATTGAAACACTATGACCAACACCCATCTTCAGGAATTAATTGCTCCTTGGTTTGAAAAAGTACCCGACGCGGATTTTCTTAGCTCAATTACCGCAGTCTCAATAGGAATATTCTCTTTATTAATTGTTTACTTATTTACTCGTAGATTAATGTTACCTGGCATTCAAAAAATAGTGACGAGGCTTTCTCCTGAGCGAATTGGTGCGCTTTCTCCTATGCTTAATAAGCTAAATAAGCGTATTGCCGGAATGCTGTGCTGCGTATTGTTTTTAGCTACGTTTGATAGCGTATACCCAGTTAATGAAATTGCAGGAGAAATACTAAAAACGATAGGACAAGCTTTGCTTATTATTTATGCTGGTTTTATTTTTAGCAGTATTGTGAGCATTGCGGGTACTATTTATAACCAGTTAGAGTTTGCCCGCGAGGTCCCTATTCAGGGCTTAATTCAGGTTGTTAAGCTAATAACCTTTATTGTGTGTGCAATTTTAATTGTGAGCATTTTTCTTGAGAAGTCACCTACTTATATTCTCTCTGGCTTTGGTGCTATTGCTGCTGTTACGTTGTTAGTATTTAAAGACACTATTTTAGGCTTTGTAGCCAGTATTCAAATAGCAGCAAATCGCCTAGTAACCTATGGTGATTGGATTCAAGTAGAAAACTACGGCGCCGATGGCGAAGTAATTGATTTGGGTTTAAATACCGTAAAGGTACGTAACTGGGATAACACCATAACAACTATTCCAACTTATATGCTGGTAGCGGGTTCATTTAAAAACTGGCGCGGGATGCAAGAGTCGGGCGGTAGACGTATTAAACGCTCACTCAATATTGATATGCACAGTATTTGTTTAGTGGGTGATGAGTTTAGAAAACAAATTGATGCGGCTATTCCGCTGCACGACTATATTCGAGTGACGACATTACCTGCTCAGGTTTCTAATTTAGGGCTATTTCGTCGCTATGCTGAAGGCTATTTAAAACAGCACAGTAAAATTAATACGTCGCTTACGTTAATGGTACGAGAGCTACAACCACTAAACCATGGTTTACCTATTGAGTTTTATTGCTTTAGTGAAGACAAACGCTGGATTTCGTACGAGCATTTACAAGCCGAAATAATGGACCATTTACTTGCGGTATTACCCGTGTTTGGGCTTAGAGCGTATCAAAGTGTAAGTGGGCAATTAAGCCCACCGAGTGAGCAACAAACAGATAAGCCAACATTTAGAGTGATGGCAAATAGTGTTGCAAAAGACCCACAGCAATAAATAAAGCTAAGAGCCACCAAATAGGTGGCTTTTTAAATCGCAGCCATGCAAATGTAATTATTACTAACGCAACTTGCCAAAGGTTATGCACCGCTGATGTCCAAATTGGCGAATATAGTGCAGCCGCTAAAAAACCTACTACCGCGGCATTAAGCGCCGCTATTGAGCTTGCAAAACGTGGCTTACTTGCCAAGTTAATCCAGCTCTTTTGAAATGCGAGTATAAGTAAAAAACCAGGCATAAATATAAGCAGTGTAGCTATAAGAGCACCCACTAAAGGTTGTTCTGTAGTAAGTTGTGCGCCTAAGTAAGTAGCAATAGTAAACATAGGCCCAGGCACTGCTTGTGCACTCGCGTAAGCACTTAAAAACTGATCATCACTCAATGCTGGTACGCCAGCTTGAAGTACCGGCAGTACTACGTGTCCGCCGCCAAACACCATTGCACCCGCTTGGTAAAAAGGGGCAAACAAAGCAAACTCATGTCCTAGTGGAATAAAGCTAACACCCAGTAAGAGCGCAAATAATCCCAGTGCAATCCAATTAATATTACTTTTTGTACTGCTAACATTTTCTGTGGCTGTACCCAGTTTTAATAAAGGCCATATAGCACCTATTGTTGCAGCGGTTATTAAAATAGCGATTTGAGTTCCCATCATTGGAAATAACACCAAAGCAAGTGTACTCATTACAGCAAGTAACTTAAGCGCAGCACTTGTACAAAAGCTTTTAGCCATACTAAGTGTTGCATCAGCAACTATAACAACGGCAAATAACTTTAAGCCTGCAATAATAGCAAAGTAAACAGCGTCAAACTGATGAGCACTAACCGCAAGTAGCACCATTATTAAAAACGAAGGCAGAGTAAAACCTACAAAAGCAGCTATACCACCCAGTACTCCAGCACGCTCAACACCAATAGCGAAACTAACTTGGCTAGAGCCTGGCCCAGGCAGTGCTTGGCTTAAACTAATAAGTTGTGCGTAACGCGTGTTAGTTAACCAATTTAACGAGTCTACAAAGTGGCGTTTAAAATAACCTAAATGCGCAGCAGGGCCGCCAAAGCTCATACACCCTAGTAAAAAAAACTGTCTAAAAATAGCAATTAACATTGCGCCAATATCCTTTGTAAAATTCATTAAATTGTCACAGCGTAGTATGACATTTTTATTAAAATGACACATTAGTTTGAGGTCTGTTTAACAATCAAGCAAGATGCGTTGCTTTTAACACTCTCTTCATAGTTTGTTCATACATGTATTTGCATACTCTTGCTAAATTCTTAATGAATAGGGTATCACCATGACTTTAACTAAATCACTTTTAAGCGTAACCGTAGTAGCTGTATTACTTTCTGGTTGTGAAATGAATAACACAGGTAAAGGAGCCGCTATAGGCGCCGCAGCCGGAGGTGTATTAGGTAAGGCTACGGGTAATCATAAAGATAAACGTATTTTTATTGGTGCAGCTATTGGTGCACTGGCGGGCGCTGCTGTTGGCGACTACATGGATAAGCAAGAAGAAGCATTTCGTGATGAGTTAGCGGGTTCAGGTGTTGAAGTAGTGCGTGAAGGCGATAACTTACGTTTAGTAATGCCATCAAACATTACGTTTGCGACTGCTCAGTCTTATATTTCATCAGGCTTTAACGATACGTTAGATGCGATTGCTAAAGTAATGAACAAGTACGAAAAAACCTACCTTAGTGTGCAAGGGCATACTGACAGTACGGGTAAAGATAGCTTCAACATGAACCTATCGCGTGAACGCGCACAAAGTGTGAAAGACTACTTAGTGAACCAACAAATTATGGCTACACGTGTTAGCACTATGGGCTATGGCGAAACACGCCCAATTGCAACTAATGATAGTGCAAATGGCCGTGCTCAAAACCGTCGCGTAGAAATTCAGATAGTGCCAAATACCGAAGGTTAGGGTTCTTGAACCTTGCAAATTTAACCTTGAAAGGTCAACAGACCCTAATCCTTATTAAACTGTAATTCACACAGTTTTTGATACAACGGGTTACTTGCTAACAACTCTTGGTGAGTACCCGTTGCTATGATTTCCCCATTTTCCATTACTACAATTACATCGGCATGTTTTACCGTTGCCAGCCTATGGGCAATTATTAACGTTGTTCTGTTTTGCATTAAATGCTCAAGTGCAGCTTGTACATGGTGTTCGCTTTGCGCATCCAGCGCGCTGGTGGCTTCATCAAGAAGGAGTATTTCAGGGTCTTTTAATATAGCGCGTGCCAGTACAATACGCTGCTTTTGCCCACCCGATAACCTCACACCCTGCTCACCTAAAAAGCTGTTATAACCTTGCGGTAACTGTTTGATAAATTCATCGGCATGCGCATACTTTGCTGCGGCATATACTTGCTCATCGGTTGCACTTGGGTTGCCGTAGCGGATGTTATGCATTACGTCGGAGCTAAATAAAATAGGGTTTTGCGCTACCATGCCCATTTTATTACGCAGAGTATTAAGTGATAGGTCTTTAATGTTTACATCTTTAAACTTAATAGCTCCGCTAGCCGGATCGTAAAAACGTTGTAGCAATTCAAATAACGTTGTTTTACCTGCGCCAGAAGGGCCAACAATTGCCACGGTTTGGCCTTGATTTATATTTAGGCTTATTTTATTAAGTGCACTTACATCGGGGCGTGAAGGGTAGTTAAAGCTAATATTTTCAAGTGCAATTGCGGGGCTGCTACTCTCTTGCAGTAAATTACTATCTTGTGGATTTAATGGGTTTTCTATCTCACTTTTAACGGCAAGTAACTCAAGCAGCCTTGCTGCCGCGCCTGCTGCGCGTTGTAGTTCGCCATATACTTCAGCAACGGTTGCCACCGACATTGCCACCATAATAGCGTAAAACACAAATGCACCTAACTCGCCGCCGGTCATAGTACCCGCAAGTACATCGTTACCACCGACCCAAAGCATTGCGCTAATGGCACTAAAGGTTAAAAAAATCACTACGGCTATTAAAAATGAACGTTGCTTAATGCGTTTTTTAGCTACGTTAAAGGCTTTTTCGGTCTCAAGTGCAAAAGCATGTTGCTCTTGTTCTTCATGGCTATAGCTTTGCACTACTTTAATATTTTGTATGATTTCGCCTGCATAGGTACTTATATCGGCAATGGCATCTTGGCTTGAGCTTGCTAGTTTGCGTACCTTGCGACCAAATATCATCATAGGGACAAGTACCAGCGGTACACAGGCAACAACTATTAAGGTGAGCTTCAAATTAGTAAACAACAACATAGCAAGTCCACCAATCAACATAAGTACACTGCGCAGTGCCATAGAAAATGATGAGCCGATAATTGATTGCAGTAATGTGGTGTCGGTGGTTAAACGCGACATAAGTTCGCCACTGCGGTTTTCTTCAAAGTAGCTAGGGTGTAGCGTAACAATACGATTAAACACCGCTTTTCGAATATCGTTACTGACTCGCTCGCCAATCCACGACATTAAATAAAAACGGCTAAAGGTACCTATCGCTAATAAGCTGATTAAGCCAATGAGCACCAGTACAGCTTGTTGTAATTGATCTTTGGAGCCTGCAATAAACCCATGATCAATAACAAACTTAACCCCCTGACCTAGTGATAAGTTAACACCCGCAGTCACTAACAGTGCAGCTAGCGCAGCTACTACCATCCATTTGTAAGGTTTTATAAAAGCAAAAACAGGTAATAGGCTGCTAAAAGCTGCTTTTTCGGATGCAGAGGTGTTTTTTGACATAGTAGATTCTTTTTAAAGGTTAAGGTATAGATATGGCATCATCGGATTAAAAATCAATAGTATTAAATATCATCAATAAGGAATTGTTATGACAACAAAAATAATAAGCGGTGAATTTACAGTGGCTTTAGCGCCTATTGAAGGTTATGCCAAAGGGCAGCAAGGCATTACCTTAGGGCGCATGTCGATTGATAAAACATTTAGTGGTGACTTAAATGCTACAGGCCAAGGCGAGATGCTTAGCGCAATGACGCCAACCCAAGGCAGTGCGGGTTACGTGGCAATAGAGCAAGTGATAGGTGAGCTTGAAGGTAAGCAGGGCAGTTTTGTACTGCAACACTTTGGCACTATGAATAAAGGCCAAGACAATCTTATTTTAAATGTTACTCCTGATTCAGGCACAAATGAGCTAAAAGGGTTAACTGGCAGTATGAAAATACGCATTGAGCAGGGCATTCACTATTACGACTTTGACTACCGCTTATAAAATGGATAACAAACAATGCAAAAAATAGTAGAATTTAAAAAGCGTGGCTTTTTCAGTAACGGCATTGATGTAGATGCTTTGAATGAGCGCGTATACCACTTAAATCAAGAAGGTTGGAAAGTAATAAGTATAAATACCGCGACTGCTTTTCAAGGCCAAATAACGGCCTATATATTATTAATAGAAAACGATGAACTATAAGGATAAGAATGACATTAGCAGCATGGTTTAGTTTAGTACTTGTATGCATGATGGGTGCAATGTCGCCAGGCCCAAGCCTTGCAGTTGTGTTAAAGCATACAATGAGTGGCGGAATGAAAAACGGCATGCTTGCAGCGCTTAGTCATGGCCTAGGCGTTGGGCTTTATGCGGCAGCTTCATTACTTGGTTTAGGGGCATTAATGGCTCAGTTTCCAACGGTATACCAAGTGCTTGTATATTTGGGCGCTGGGTATCTAGCCTATTTAGGTTTAAAAATACTATTAGCAAAACCCAATAATGACGAACTGCAAGTACAAAAAAGTGAGATAAGTGCAGTTAAAGCATTACAAGATGGCTTTGCCATTGCCTTTTTGAACCCCAAGCTCGCTATTTTCTTTTTAGCGTTGTTTTCGCAGTTTATAGACCCGCAAAATCTCACTTTAAGCATTGGCATTATTATGTGCTTAACCGTGTTTGTAATTGATACAGGTTGGTATTTACTAGTTGCAGTACTTACTGAGGTTTCAAAAAATCGCTTTGGTTTTACTAAGCAGAACCCATGGCTTGATAAAATACTGGGGGTTGTGTTTATTGCTCTTGCTATAAAAGTCGTTATTAGTTTGTAAGATTGAGTAGAGATTATTGAAGTTTGCAGAGTGTATTTTTAGTTATATAGATAAAGGATTAAAACAATGACAAAACATATTTTAAAAAGTGCATCTTTCGACCCGAAGGTTCAGCAATACTGGATGCTAATGGCCGCTTTTTTTAGTGTACTAGCGCTGGTGACTATTCCGTTGTTACCCATTGTTTTAGCGATTGTATGGCTGGTGGGCGGGCGAATACTCGCAGCTATGTCGGCTGACTTATTACCACAAAAATTGGTAGTTAAACGTGGCATATTATTTAAAGAAGAAAAATCTATTCCGCTTGAAAAAATAACCGATGTTGGATTAAGCCAAGGGCCGCTCATGCGAATTTTTGGATTATATCGTTTAAGCTTTGAAACGGCAGGGCAGTCAGGAAATGGTGCTTTAGTGTCTTTGCTTGGTGTGGTTAATGCGAGTGAGTTTAGAGAGGCGATACTTGAGCAAAAAGATGTATTGGCTAATCAAGGTAAAACGTCGCAGCAGGCAACAGAGCAAAGTGAGAAAGAGCTACTAAGAGCGCTGACTTATAGTGTAAAAAATATAGAACAAATGCTACTTGTTTTACTTGATGAAAAACAACAAAAGTAATTTACCTTTAAGTATAGGTAGAGCGCTTATAAGGATGTTTTTATGAATACGGATATAAAAAATATATTTAATAATCATCCTGAGGCAGCTAAAAGTACGCTTATACAATTACGAGAGCTAATTTATACCGTAGCACAAGAGCAAAACTTAGGAGCTGTTGAAGAGTCTTTAAAGTGGGGAGAGCCAAGTTATAACACAATAAATGGTAGCCCCATTCGCGTAGGCTTTAAGGGCTCATCGTGTTATTTGTTTTTTCATTGCCAATCAAAGCTAGTAAGCACATTTAGAGAGTTGTACTCTCATAATCTTATCTTTGAAGGAAATAGAGCAATAGTGTTAAATAGTGAAAAGCCATTACCAGAACACCCAGTTAAAGAGTGTATTAAATTAGCACTGACTTATCACAGCGTTAAACACCTACCTTTGTTAGGCGCATAATTATAAGTACTTAGTAGATACTTAAAATACGCTACATATTTGGTTTGCGTCACAGGTAATAACAGTCACGTTTTCATAACCCACACGCGTTAATGCTTCTGCTCCCAACGTTGCGCGTGCACCACTTGCGCAGTGCACGTAAATAGGGCGAGCTGCGTCTTTTTCTATTTCCATTAGTTTCATCTCGAGTAATCCACGCGGAATATTTATAGCGCCGGCAGCCGATTTTGTCGCGTGCTCTGCAGGTTCTCGCACATCAATAAGTAAACCTTTATTTTGTTCAAGCTCGAGTTTTGCTTGCGCTGCGTCAATACGGCGTTGGTTAGGTGTGATAATTTTTAGTAAGTCAGGGATTGATGTAAGCATTAGTTTGTAAATCCTCTTTTTCTTAAAAAAGACATTAATGAGTGCTACTTGGTATAAGTAGGTTGAATTGAGTTAATACTTATAAATAACGTTAAAAACTGAAAGTTACTTTATATAAAGTAACTTAATAGTGCGGATACTGCTACAGCACTTCCGCCGATTAATAAAATGGCATCGGTAGTTTCATGGTCATCTTAATATTAGTAAAACCTAATGTTAATTACATTAGAACTTACTAATGTAAAAGTCTATACTTAAAAAGGTATCAAAAAGAGAAATAATAAAATGAATATTGAACAACTAGCTGTCAACGCAGAGCAAGCCGAACAGTTTTTAAAATTAATGGCTAACAAAAATCGCTTAATGATTTTATGTAGTTTATTACAAGGTGAGCAAAGTGTAGGTGAGCTAAATAAAAATGTACCTTTAGCACAGTCAGCGTTATCTCAGCATTTAGCAAGTTTACGCAAGGCAGATATGGTTGCTACTCGCAGAGAAGGGCACACTATTTATTACTCATTGACCGATCCAAAAGTTGAGTCGATCATTGCTTTGCTATATGAGTGGTTTTGCCGACAAGAAAATACTAAATAAATGTAGCTATTTCATCGAGTGATTTTTTATCCAGTGCATGAGCCGGTATTGTTGCATCATCACTTGGGTAGCCTGCAATAAGTAGCATGTATGGGCGTTCATTATCTCTATCGCGACCACATATGTCGGTTAAAAAGCTCATTGGCTTTGGAGTATGAGTAAGGGTTGCCAAACCACTGCGGTGCAAAGCTTGAATTAAAAAGCCGGTAGCTAAACCAACAGACTCATGCACATAATAATTCGTATTTTTATCATCGGTGCTTACACCGCCCTTTTTTTGACTAAATACAGCTATAAGCCAAGGTGCATGCTCTAAATAAGGTTTATTGGCGTCGGTACCTAACGGCTTTAGCGCATCTAACCATTCTTCACCTGCTCGTCCTTCGTAAAAAGAACGCTCTAATTTTTCGGCCGCTTCTCTTATTTGTTTTTTTACATCACTGCTGTTTATAGCCACAAAATGCCAAGGCTGATGATTTGCACCACTAGGTGCTGTACCTGCTGCCTTTATACATGTCTCAATAATATTTTTTGGTACTGGGCGATCGCTAAAGCTGCGAATGCTATGGCGGCGTTGGCTGGTTTGTAAAAACTCGTTAGCGCGATTTAGCATTTCGTCGTGTGGGTATTCTATAAAGTCGTTTAATGGTTGGCTTTGGTGATCTTGCATGGCTTTTCGCTTCTTATAAAAAGTATATGTGGTTTTTATACCGAGTGAATACAGTGCAGGCAAGTGTTATGAGTTTAAATTATGTTTATTTGTTGTTACAAATTTAACCATCAAGTAACTTATGTTCCTATTTTCCTTGTGGTATAAAACATTATAAAAATAATTACTCATATTCAAGGAAGTAAAAATGCTATCAATAACTGGGTTATCTAAAACCTACGATAACGGCGTACATGCACTACAAGGTGTTGATTTATCTATCGGTAAAGGGATGTTTGGATTGCTTGGGCCAAATGGCGCAGGTAAGTCATCGCTAATGCGTACCATTGCAACACTGCAGTCGGCTGATTCAGGTTCAATTACTTTTGATGGTATTGATGTATTTAAAGACCCACAGGCACTGCGTCAACGCTTAGGTTACTTACCACAAGATTTTGGTGTGTACCCGCGTGTTAGTGCTTACGACTTACTGGACCATATGGCTGTTTTAAAGGGTATTCATAATAAAGCAGAGCGTAAAGAGTCGGTTGAAGGATTACTTGCGCACACTAATTTATATCAACATCGCTCAAAAGCCGTAAGTGGCTTTTCGGGCGGTATGCGCCAGCGTTTTGGTATTGCACAAGCCTTACTAGGTGACCCCGACTTACTAATCGTTGATGAACCAACAGCGGGGCTAGACCCAGAGGAACGTAATCGTTTTCATAACTTGTTAGTAAGCTTAGGCGAGCAAAAAGTAGTTATATTATCGACCCACATTGTTGAAGATGTAGCAGAGCTTTGCCCAAACATGGCGGTGTTGGCTGGCGGTAAGATTTTACTCGAAGGCAACCCAATCGCGCTTACCGATAAACTGCAAGGACAAATTTGGCGCAAAGCCATGAGCCAAGAAGAAGCGCAAGAACTTGAGCCGCAATTACCGGTTATTTCTAAGCGCCTATTTGCAGGGAAAACAATTTTACATGTAATAGCAGAGCAAGCCCCACAAGGGTTTGAAGCAAGTAATGCAAATTTAGAAGATGTGTATTTTTCTACTCTGCTTAATCATCGTAACAGCCAAGTAGCATAAGGAGGCGTTATGTTTTTTAATATGCTCGCGTTTGAGCTGCGTTATTTCGCGCGTCAGCCTTCGTTCTATGTCACCTCGTTAATCTTTTTTTTGATGGCGTTTTTTATAAGCTCTAGCAGTAAATTTCCACTTGGTGGGGCGAATGTTCATATGAACTCGCCTTTCTCTATTATGCTTTTAACCGTTACATTTTGTACGTTTGCGATGTTTTTAGTGGTTAACTTTGTTGCCAGCTCTGCTATTCGCAACAGTGAAAGCAAAATGGATGAGCTGGTTTTTAGTAAGCCTGTTAATCCTGTGCCTTATCAAGCAGGGCGTTTTTTTGGTTCTTACTTAGTTGTACTTATTGTGTTTTTAAGCGTGCCATCGGGTGTGTTTTTAGGGTCGCAATTTGGTTTATTAGTTGGCTGGCTCGATGGCGAATTGATTGGTCCTAATAAGCTAATGTACTACGCTGCGCCTTATCTTTATTTAGCAGTGCCAAGTTTACTGGTGCTTTCGGCTATTTTTAATAGTGTAGCGGTCTATTTTAAAACCATGATGTCGGTGTATGTAGCAGCTGTTGTGATTTTTATAGCCTATCAAATTGCCGGCGTTTACTTTGATGATTTAGCATTTAGAAATATTGTTGTTTACGCCGACCCATTTGGTTCTGGTTCGTTAATTGATTTAACACGTTATTGGACTGTAAATGATAAAAACACAGAAGTGCTAACGCTCACAGGTGACCTTTTAGTTAACCGTATATTGTGGGTGGCAATCAGTGTTGCAATGTTTTTTGGCCTTGGAAAGCTAAGCAATCGCATAGTAACTAAAAAACAGAAGAAGCAATTTAAAGTCTCTGCTTTTGTACAAAATAAACAAGCTGCACTTATCAATAGTGCTAAAAATTATAAATCAGCGGGGGTTAGTACTAAATCTCAGCTAATAATGCGCAGTATATTCGAACTTAAACAAGTTATATTTAGTGCTCCTTTTATGATTTTAGCGGGTGTAAGCATTGTAACGCTTATGATCCCTCTGTTTGCGCCTATTGGTGCTTATGGCACTACTAACTGGCCTTTAACTCAGAATATGGTAAATGTTATTAGTGGTATTTCCGGTTTATTTTTGTTTGTTATTATCGCTTTTTATAGTGCTGAGCTAGTGTGGCGAGAGCGACAAAGTGGCATGGGCGATATTGTTGACAGCTTTCCTGTACATAACAGTGTTTTTTGGGTGTCAAAAATACTGGCTTTAATCGCCGCTATTTCTGGGTTGTTTCTAGTGGGAATGATACTCACAATTACAGTTCAGTTATTTAAAGGTCAATTTAATTTAGAGCTAGGACAGTATTTATTTAGGATTGTTTATTTATCGATTTTACCGTTAATTATGCTGACGGTACTCGCCTTCTTTTTACAAATTATTAGCCCGAATAAATATGTAGGAATGGGCTTGTTTATTTTGTATTACATAGCGCAAAAAGTAATGGGTTCTTATGGGTTTGAGCACCATATGTATCACTTTTCGCAAAGCAGTAGCGTACCGTATTCTGATATAAATGGTTATGGGCACTTTTTACAAGGCGCGCATTGGTACACATTATATTGGGGTGCGTTAAGTCTTGTTTTAGCGATTGTTGGGTTTGCGTTATGGCATCGTGGTCCTTCACAAACGCTGCGCACACGCCTGTCTATGCTTCGTTATAATATGTCGTTAAAAGGGCAAGCGGTTGCGGTTATTAGTGCATTAGTGTTTGTTGGTGCAGGCTACAATATTTATAACAACACGCGAGTTTTGAATGAGTTTACTACGAGCGATGAGTTTCAAGACAAGCAAATAAGTTATGAGCAGCAGTTTGCACAATACAAAGACTTAGCACTACCTATGGTGACCGATGTTGACTTAACTGTTGATATTTTTTCAAAAAAGCGTGCTTTAAGTGCTGTGGCAAAAATTAAATTTACCAATACATCTAACGAGCCAATTACGCGAGTGTTAATAAGCTCACCTCAACACGCTAAAAGTTGGGATGTAGCCATGGCAGGCGGTAAGATAGTTGAAAAATTACCAGCGTTTTATTCAGCATGGTTTGAGTTTGAGCAGCCGCTTATGCCAAACGAAGTAAGAGAAGGGCAGCTGTCGGTTACTCGCGATCACAAAGGCTTTACTGATCAAGGTTCTGATACACAATTAGTTGCCAATGGCACTTTTATTAATAACTTGGAACTCCTTCCTAGCTTTGGTTATAGCCGTGGTTTACAGGTAGCTGATAAATTTGAACGCCGTAAGCATGATTTACCAGAACTTGAACGTGCCCATAAGCTAGAAGACAGTCAGTACTATACACAAAGTGATTTTGGTGCAGCTAATGGGTTTATTAACTTTAAGGCAACGGTAACAACCGACGAGTCGCAATTTGCTATTACCCCAGGGTATTTACAAAGTGAAAGTGTAAAAGACGGGCGCCGCACTTTTGTTTATGAAATGGATGCGCCTATTTTAAACTTTTATGCGGTGCTTTCGGCTGAACTTGAAAGTAAAAAGGTTGAGCATAATGGGGTAAATATTGAGGTGTATTACCACAAAAATCATGCATGGAATATTGACCGTATGATTGAGTCAGTACAAGACTCGATAGATTACTTTACACAAGCATTTGGGCCATATCAGCATAAACAGCTACGTATAATTGAATTTCCTAAGTATCGCTCGTTTGCACAAAGTTTTGCCAATACAGTCCCTTACTCAGAAAGCATGGGGTTTATTACAGACTTAAGAGATGAGAGTAAAGTTGACTACCCTTACTATGTTACCGCACATGAAGTAGCGCACCAGTGGTGGGGACATCAAGTGTCGGGAGCGAATGTTGAGGGCAGTGCCGTTATTTCAGAAACGCTTTCACAGTATAGTGCGCTTATGGTGCTTGAGAAACGCTTTGGCGCAGAGAAGCTACGTAAGTTTTTAAAATATGAGCTTGATAGGTACTTAATAGGGCGTACAGGGGAAGCCTTTGAAGAAATGCCACTATATAAAACACAGTCGCAACAATATCTTCATTACAATAAAGGATCAGTTGTGATGATGGCGATTTATGATCGTTTAGGTGAAAAACGTTTAAATGATGCACTCAAAGCATTTTTAAATGAATTTCAGTACCAATCAACACCATACCCAACTACGCTTGATTTACTTAGCTATTTAAAACAAGACGCAACGCAAGCTGAACAAAGCTTTATTGACGATCAGTTTAAATATATCACCTTGTATGAGCTTGAGATGAAAGATGTTTCAGTTACAGATAGCGTTGATAGTGATGGCTTTTATAGCGTTACGCTAAACATTGAAGCCATTAAACAGCGTGCGGATGGCCAAGGTGAAGAAACTGAACAGCCGCTCGATGAGCTAATTGATATTGCATTATTTAGCGACGACCCTGAAAACTTACTAGCTGAAGACTTTGTTATTTACTCGCAAAAGCATCAAATAGTGTCTGGTACCAATACTATTGAGCTAAAAGTAAAAGAAAAACCATTATTTGCGGGGGTAGATCCTTACATTAAGCTGGTCGACAAAGACAGTAAAAATAATTTAGCTAAATTCTAACGTCTATTTATTTACTAACCTAAACTAACTACTTTAAGGGCCGCATTTATGCGGCCTTTATGTGTAATAAACTGTATAAAACTTCATAGCGTTTCTACATATTCCCCACAGCTTTTTACGCTAATATTATATGTTCTCTTATAAAGTTACCTTACTGGTATTTAGTTTATAAGGAAGAGTATGAAACCATTAATTATAGGGGCGATAGCATTAAGCCTCAGTGCTTGTTCTGCGGTAACCATTCAGCCACAGGCAACAGCAAAAGTAACGAGCCAAGCTAATTTCGAAGATAGCCGCCCATTTTATTTATGGGGATTAGTGGGTGAGCAGCGGGTAGACGTAAAACAAATATGTTCAAATACACCGGTTATTCAAATGCAGTCACAACAAACGTTTAGTGATGGAGCGCTGAGTTTAATTACGCTTGGAATATACTCGCCCCATACCATTAAAGTGTGGTGCCAAGAGCAAATACTAGGGGAGACATTATGAGCATCAAGCTATTTGCAGCCGGTTGCACACTGATTATTTTAACGGGGTGTACAAATATTTACTTTGATAACGGTATACAGAGCAAAGTAAGCAATAAAACGCTAAAAAGCTCACAGTGGCATCATAATTTTGCACTTGCGTTGTACGAGGGATCAGAGCCGTTAGATTTAACAACACATTGCCCACAAGGGGAGTGGCAAAGCGTTCATACGTATAAATCGTTTACTAATGGTTTAGCTGAGGTGGTTGTGAATCAAATCAGCCCAGCTTGGTACCCTAAAACAGTAGAAGTACAATGTAATAAGGTACCATTTAAAGCTAAATAATTATTTAAAATAGTTATTCGTAACGCAGTGCATCTATAGGGTTTAGTCTTGCTGCTTTAATAGCAGGGGCTAAACCAAATATAATCCCAATCATTGATGTAAATCCGAACGATAGTATTACAGCCCATGCTGGTATATATGCATCAGGCATACTAGGGACTAAAAACGAAATAAGCCCTGCGGCGCCATATCCTATAATGAGTCCTATTAAACCACCAAAGAGTGAAAGCACAACGGCTTCAACTAAAAACTGCAGCATAATAAAACCAGGTGTTGCGCCTAGTGCTTTTAATGTACCAATAACGCGTGTGCGTTCAGTTACCGACACTAGCATTATATTCATAACACCAATACCGCCAACAAGTAAGCTTATTCCAACAATACCAGCAGTAATAGCAGTAGCACTGCTGGTAAATTTATCTATTTGGGCACGAGATTTTTCAGCGGTTTCAAATTCAAAGTCGTTTTCATCTTTCTCTTTTAGTTTATGTAGTTGGCGCAATACACGGGTTATTTTTGCAAGCACTTGTTCTTCGTTAGTATCTTCATTCAGTCTAAACATAATTTGCACATTAGTTTGTGTACTTCCGCCTTCTAAAGCACTCATGGTACTAATTGGAATATTAATGTAATCGTCTTGGTCAAAACCAAATAAGCTACCTTGTTTTTCAGCAACGCCAATAATTCTAAACCATTCACCACCTAGCTTTATATATTCACCTACTGGGTTTTCAGGAAGGTTTAGCTTTTCTATGATTGAAGGGCCGATAAATGCGACCCTTCTTCGCTTATCATCGTCCTCAGCACGAATAAAGCGACCAAGTTCAGGATAAGTACGATACGCTTTTTGATAGTCTTGCTCAGTACCGATAACACGCGATGAATGGCTTTTATTTCCATACTCAGCTCCCCCCGAAAAGCGCCAGGTAAACATTAGGGCAGTTAGCGTTTCAGCTTCTTTTATACGCGACTTTAAAGCTAAAAAATCGTCGTAGGTAAGCTTGGCATTTTTGCCAACCATTTCGAGTTCAATACTGGTGTAAGGCTTTATTGTTGTTACATCTGGCGACATATCAGCAAGTTGATCGTTTATTTGCTTTGTAAAACCCTGCATTACTGCAACTACAGTAACTACGGCGGCAACACCAATAATAATGCCCAAGCAAGTCAGTGCGCTGCGCATTGCATTAGCTTTAATAGCTGAAAAAGCGGCTTTAGTGCCTTCCATTATGGCAAGAGCTGATTTAAACATGTTGCTTGATTCCTTCATCTTTAGTTACATCACTTACCACTTTACCGTCCACTAAACGAATTACGCGTTGGCAATGATCGGCAATTTCTTGCTCATGTGTTACTAAAATAATAGTGTGACCTTCGTTATGCAGCTCATCAAACAAATCCATAATTTCGCGGGTTGTTTTACTATCAAGATTACCTGTGGGTTCATCTCCTAATAATATATGTGGTTTTGTGACTAAAGCGCGGGCAATAGCAACACGTTGACGTTGCCCACCCGATAGCTGGCTAGATAAATGATTAACTTTATCACCGAGACCTACCCGCTTTAGTGCTTCTAGAGCTTGTTGCTTGCGTTGTTTACTAGGAATAAAGCGATATACTAAAGGCTGCATTACATTTTCTAGTGCGGTTGCACGTGGTATTAAGTTAAAGCTTTGAAATATAAACCCGACACTTTCATTACGCTGATGAGCAAGCTCTGTCTCGGTCATACTTTTTACTAGTTTATCTTTTAAGTAGTATTCGCCACTGCTGGGTGTATCTAAACAGCCTAGTAAGTTCATTAAGGTCGACTTGCCTGAACCAGAAGGTCCTATAATCGCCACGTATTCGTTTTGCATTATATGTACGTTTACATCATCAAGTGCCTTAAATACCTCTGAGCCCATTTTGTATTGTTTATTAATATGCTCTAGCTTGATTACCGCAGACATTAGGCTTCTTCCTTGTCTGCATCTGATTTAAGTTTTACCACATCACCTTCAGTCAGAAGACTTACTGGGCGCGCAGGGCCAATAACTATTTTGTCGCCCTCATTTAAGCCGTCAGTAATTGCTTGCTCTATATCAGATGATATTCCAACAGTTACGGCAATTTTGCTAACTGTGTTGTCACTATTTAGTCGCCATACAAATGTTTTATCGTCCTCTTTTTGGATTGCTTCTATTGGAAGTTTTAAACCGTTTTCGGCAATGCTTGTTGCGATCTCTGCTCTACAACTCATTCCTGCATATAGCTGGCGCTCAGTAGTATCGAGTAATACTTTTACTTTAAATGATAAACCTTGAGAGCCGGCTTGGTTTTTAGCTGAAGTACCAATATTGATTACTGTGCCGCTAAATGGTTTATTAGGGTATGCGGCCGCATAAATATTCGCTTTTTGGTTAAGCTTAATACTCGCAATGTCGGTTTCATCAACACGCAGCTCGGCTAAAATAGCGCTAGGATCGGCTACTAACATCAAATCAGAACCAATAATATTAGTAGTACCGGCTATAACGGTTTCACCTTCTTTAATATTTACAGATGCAAGCAAGCCGCTCATTGGAGCTCTAAATACACTTTTACTTAAGCGATCTTGCGCAATTTGTAGTGACGCTTGTGCTTGGTTGTACGACTCTATTCGTGATTCAATATCGATTTTAGCCAGATCGCGTGCGCTCTCAATGTTCTCGTAGCTCTCTTGATTACCTAAACCGACATCGTATAAGTCTTTTTGTCTTTTAAGTTGGCGCTCTAGATTAGTAAGGCGTGTTCTACTATGTTTAATTTCAATCTCTGTGGCGCGAAGGATTGCTTTACTACGGGTAACTTCTGATTCAAAAGCAGTTGTATCAAGGCGCATTAACATGTCACCTTGTTTCACTCCTTGGCCTTCTTGAACAAATATTTTATCGACTCGGCCTGTCACTTCAGAGCGTAATTGCACTTGTGTATTAAAAACTAAATTACCTGAAGCCATTATTGAGTCAGTAATGTCGCCAAGCTCTACTTGAGCAATATTTACTTCGGCTTGTTTTTCATCGCCAGAAATTTGCTTTGACACAATTAGGGCTATAAATGCGCCTACAGCGAGTGTGATGATTATTGCTTTTTTCATTTTTATCTATCCGTGAATTAAGTAATGCGGAGGCAATACATACCCCCATCTAGTGGTTACATTGCTGCAATGACTGCCCAAATACCAAAAATAATGATTGAAGGAAGTGCAGAGAATAGGAGTGCTTTGTTAGTTGAAAAATTAGTCCAGCATTTTAAGCCGATCATTCCCAGTGCAATGCTCCAAAAGCTAAATAAGTTTATTGATTCTAATAAGCTATAAAAAGGATGACCAATTTCAAGTCCTATTATTAATTGGTTAATAGATGCGTAGCTAAATACGGCTTGTTGAGATATTTGATCTGTACTTGCACTTAGTACAAGAGCAATTGTGCCTAGGCTTGAAATAACAACTGGCATCATTGTCCAGGTAGAGAATCCATACCAAGCTCCGTAGCTATGTTCTGATTCAGGATCTTGTTTAGCCACAAGCATATAATAAAGTGCCATGAGTGCATTCATGATAGCCAGCGCAATTACGCCGCCAAACAGAGCAAACCAAATTTGGTTTTCTGCATTTAGCTCTATACTTTGACGAATTGCTTTTTGCTCGCCAATTGTTGCATCTATACTTGATGCTGCTACTTGCTCATTAATCAAAAACTGCATATCAACACTAGAGTAAAAAATATAAACACTAGCGATACTAGCAAGGGTAATACATATAAATGCTAACCATGACCAACCTTTGGCGTGTTCAACACCATTGAAAGCTTTACTAGGATTTATATAAATATCGAGTAGGGCGCTAAAAGCGTTAGGTGATTTCATTATTATTCCTTTATACCTATTTTATGGCTAGGCAGTTATAAATGCCCAGTGACTAAGTAATAGAATAAAGGAAAATGTATGTATTGTTTTTATTCAATTGTAACGGTTTGTTAACAGATGTGAGGGGTCTTGTTCAAAAACGAGAAAAGGGCCAAAAGGCCCTTCGTGTCGCAGCAAGTAACACATTCTTTCTTATAAATTAAAGTCTACAGAATAAGCAACGTAAGCTTTAATATCTGAATCATCCATATCTGTATCAGATAAACCAAAAGTGAAACCATCTTTCGAAATTGATACACCGTAATCTAGAATATTGTCATCGCCAATAAAGTCACCAGAGTAGTGGCCTAAGTGAAGTGCCATTTCAGTGCCGTTACTGCCAACAGCAAAACCGTAATCAGCTGTTAGGTAAAGTGAATCACCAAAGTCTGTACCATCACCACTTGCAGCTGATGTTGCAAGTACTGAAGCACCAAATGTAAAGCCTTCAACACTGATGCTACCGTAAATTTCAGAGAAATCTGCGTCAGCCTCAGAAGCGGCATCTGGGTAAGCGTAATAAATATAGCCAACATCGTAGCTAACGCTTTCGTTAATGTCGCCACCAAAGCCTGCGTATAAATCAAGCTCATAGGTCATTTCATCTGCCCACGATGCATTTGAAGCCCAAGTACCTGCATAAAAGCCCGATTCATTGGCGTAATCAATACCGCCTGAAATAGCTGCATCGCCCCCAGTTTGCTCTTGACCACGCCATAAGTAGTTTGATGTTGCCGCTGCGTTTGCTGTTACTTCAGCATGTACGGCTGTTGACGTTAAAGATGTTGCGCCCATTAATGCTATAGCACTGATAGCGATGGTTTTTTTTAGTTTTAGCATGTCCATTTCCCGTTATATGATTTTTGCTCGCCAAGGTTTTTATTATGTAATCTGAACCTTTAGGCTGACGGCTTTTTATTGTTTAACTAACGGGATAATTGCACTGTATGTGCCAGCTTCATTATTTTTTATTAAAAATTATTTTTTATTTATTAAAAACATGAGCTTGAATTTTATGAATAGGATGGGGATATAACATGAAGGAAGATGTTGCGCACATTGCTGGTGCATAAATTAACCTAGCCGCACCATAAAAGTACGGCTAAATTAGAAGATTTTAACCGAATATAGTGCGCATAAGGCTAATTGTTTCGTTTACGCTGCGACCTTTTTGTACTTCACTCACAATTGAATCACGTTTACTGCGAATGTGTTCAGGAATATCGTCAGCAGCAAGAGCACGGTCTACTAATATTTCTGCAGACTCTTTACCTCTACGCTGAGTTTTACCTGTTGTAGTTGTAGTACGTTTAGGCTTGGTTAGCAGTTTAATGTAGTTAGAGTTATCTGGTGTTTTAGCATCAGCGTAGTGAAAGAAACATGGAATTAATGCTTTAATAGCAACCAATTGTTCTTCTAACTCGTTACTAGGTTTAGCCATTTTGTACCATGACATAGCTTGAATACCTTTTACGATATCTTGCCAGTAACGCTCAAAATCACTATTTTTAAGTTTAGAAACACCAAGGGCACCACATAATGCATCTAATCGATTATTTGTAATCGGAGTAAATAAATCAGGGCGACGCATTGCAAGCAGTCGTGTTGCAGGCGCAAGTGTTGGTTTTTCGTTGTTGTCGGTGAATATTTTTGAATAAGCAGCAACAAATTGTTGATATTCGTATTGAGTAATATCACCTTCAAGTGGAATATTCACTAGTGCATCGTCAAAAGCACCTGGTAAATCACCAAGCATTTGATGGAAGCTCTTTGCACTCTTTGTAGATGCAAACCATTCAACGTCAAAGTTGTATGTGCTTGGATCAAGTGATGCCATGTGCTTACCGCTAAACGCAAGTAAGTCTTCAGGAATCATATCTTTAAGAGATTGTTCACGAATGCTTTTAATGTAGTCTACCAAACGAAGCTGTTCATCAAGTGCAATAACATCTTTGTGTTGTTCTACAAATACACTTACAACAGGCCACGGAGCAATACGTAAAGTTTTAACCTGTAAAAAGCTGATAGCTGAAATAAGCTGATCGTGTAGCTTCTTAAGTACTGGTAACTGCTGTGACTCTAGTAAATCGTAGTTCATACGATCTCTGCTTGCACTTAGCAATTCGTAACACCAAGGTAAAAAATCATCAGGGTGGTTTTCTACTTTCACGGCCATAAGGTTAAGGCTTAACTCTGAAGATTGCTTCAGAATGTTCTGATAGATTTGATTTTCTTGTTCGCCTAGCGTCATTTTTGACGGTGAAATTAGCAGTTTTTTCATGCCTTGTAGAATCTCCGGTTTAGATATATATTTTTTTGCTGGTCTATTTTAGCGCAATTACGCTAATAACAACAGCGCTGTCCTCCATACGTTGTAATTGAAGTGACTAAATCGGTATTTTTGCTAATAAAATGAGACTAATGCTTTAACATGTATCAATCATTTTCATCCAGTACAAAGAGGCTTTCGACTGAGATATTAAAATGCTTTGCTATTTTTAGAGCAATTATTACCGACGGCGTAAACCGGTTTGTTTCTACTGTACTTATTGTTTTGCGCGACACGTTAATAGCATCAGCAAGTTCTTGCTGTGAAAGCCCAGCCTCTTTTCGATACTTTGCTATGTTATTTTGCATATCCACTCCTAATCACGACTTTGCCAAAGCAATGAAGCGCCATATACCAAAAGCACGATACCTAGGTAGAATACCGCCATAGTTGCATGCGAGACCTCGCTAGCTATTTCATCGCCTTTATAAAAAACACCCAGAAGGCAAAATCCAAATGCAAAACTTGTATGTTTAAAGGCATTAGTATCGATGGTGTTTAGAAACTCATCTTTACAAGCGTATTGAAAATACATTTTTAACGGAAAGCCTCCTTTAATGAGGTAAATAATCACTATAACCATATAAAAAGAAACGCCCAATCCAACAAATAATAACCCTTCGTTATCGTGCTTTATTAGTGAGTAAACACTGAGAAGTAAACAAACCATGCCTGTGCTTATACTAAGCCATATATTTTGACTCATAAACTTTTCTTCAGTTTTAATATCCTGTTGTTTCATAATATTTATCCTGTAATAGTATTTGATATTTTGTAACCTCTGGGTATCAATGTAACCTTGGGGTATCACCGGGTCAATATTTATTTGTAACCTAAAGGTATCAAAATGTTTCAGGAAAGATTCATATAGAACAGGTAAAATGGTTTTAGTGGCTTTTTTACATCAACTACAATGATTTTAAGGCTAACACTCGCTATGATAAGAACATTATTTGCACGTTTGAAAGGACGATCATGAAAACCTTACTTAAAATTGTAGGTGTAATACTTTTACTATGTATAGCACTAATTGTTGCCGCACCGTTTTTAATCCCTACTGATACTATTTTTAATAAAGTGTCGCAGCAGGTAGAACAAACAACTGGGCGCACTCTTACTATTAAAGGTGATAAAACACTTAGCGTATTCCCTGCATTAAAGTTAGAACTTAACGACGTGCATTTTGCAAATATGGAATCAGGTTCGCGCGCCGATATGGCGAGTATGAAACAGCTTGCTGTACATATACCTTGGTTTTCATTATTTGGTGGTGAGTTTAAATTAGATAAGTTTGTTATAAATGAACCAAATATCCTATTAGAAACTGACAAAAATGGTAAAGCTAATTGGCAGTTGTTTGATGCAGTTGCAGAGCAACCTAAAGAGCAAAGCCAATCAGGTGAAGCGATAAAGCTTCCAGATAACTTTGATATTGAGTTAGGTGAGGTTGCTATTTATGGCGGCACATTTACTTATCTAGATGGTCTAACAGGTGCTAAGCAACAAATTAGTGATTTAGAACTCGCTATTTTACTTCCATCACTTCGTAAAACATTAGAAGTAAAAGGGGGTATTACTTATATGCAGGAGCGTTTTGAGCTTGATATAAAATTAGATACTCCTGCTAAAGCAATTGAAGGTGCTACTTTTAATGTTAAACAAACCTTAGATTCTCGTTTAGTTGATCTAACGTTCGAAGGGAGCATCGCTGGGCAAGGCCAAGATATTAAAGGTCAGTTATCACTAAGCGGTGAGTCTGTTAAAAGTATTGCAAAATGGCAAGGTGTAGAGTTAGACGCTAAAGACAATGCTTTTAACGCATTTAGTGTAAACGGTAAAATGCACCTAGCAGGTGAGAAATTTAATTTAGAAGATTTAGTTGCGACGTTAGACGCATTGGAAATAAAAGGTAAGAGCGAGCTTAACCTAGGTAAGCGTTTAGCTGTAAATGCTGATATTGATTTAGGTATGCTTGATTTAAACCCGTACCTACCTGAAGCAGTAGCAAAACAAGAAGAGCCAGTAGAGCAAAATGATAAACCTGCAGAGCCAATAGTATGGGATGACACTAAAATTGATCTAAGTGCGTTAAATTCACTAGATGCGAATGTAGTTATTCGTTCAAGTGGATTAAAAGCTAACGATATTAAGTTGGGCGCAAATCAATTTACTGTTGCTTTAAAAAATAGCATTGCAAAACTAAGCCTAGATAGCTTTTCTGCTTATGAAGGGTCAGGTAAAGGCGTTATCAATGTAAACGCACAACAAGTACCTTATAAAATATCAACTAACTTTGACTTAGCTGGTATAGATGCACAGCCTTTATTAACTGATGCGGCAGGTTTTGACAAGCTAATGGGTAAGGGGTCTTTAAATTGGAACCTAAACACAACTGGCCAAAGTCAAAAGTCGTTTATTGGTGCGCTTAACGGAAAACTTGGATTTGAGTTTGCTGATGGAGCTGTAAAAGGTGCGAATATAGCTGAGATGGTTCGTAAAGGTAAGGAACTCATTTCAGGAAACTTTGGTGCTGCGTCTGAAGGGTTGGGTACCGGGTTTGAAGAATCAGAGCAAACAGATTTCTCTGCACTAACGGGAAGTTTTAACTTTACTAATGGTGTTGGTAAAAATACTGATTTATCACTTATTAGCCCACTCGTTAGAATATCAGGTGAAGGCGATGTTGATTTACCGCAAACAACAGTTAATTACCGTTTGGTTACAGGCATAGTTGGATCAATCGAAGGACAGGGGACCACTGATGACAGCACTGGTTTTAAAATACCACTACGTATAAAAGGGCCTTTCCACGATGTTGGTATAAAGCTTGATGTAGGCAATGCGCTTAAAGATGAAGCTAAGCAGAAGGTTGATGAGGCAAAAGAAAAAGCCAAAGACAAAGCAAAGGATAAGATTAAAGATAAATTAAAAGGTTTATTCGGTTAATCATCTATAGTTAAAACAAACAAGGCACTTATATAGTGCCTTGTTTGTTTTGTAACCACCTGTAAAATAGCTACATAGCCGTAATTACTCAACTTTAATAACCATACGCTCTAAATTAATTAAAAAATAACCTATCACTACCCCCTCAATGCTGGTACAATTGCCCGCCCTTAAGAGACAACTCGTTTGTTTTTTGATTGGGATTTAATCGAAATGTCTGATTTTTAAACGAATTTTAGACACGTTGTAATTACTACACCGGAGGTCATTAACATGATCCAAATGCAAACTCAGCTGGAAGTTGCTGATAACAGCGGCGCTCGCAAAGTGCAGTGTATAAAAGTCCTTGGTGGTTCACACCGTCGCTACGCAGCGATTGGCGACATCATTAAAGTTTCTGTAAAAGAAGCTATTCCTCGCGGTAAAGTGAAGAAAGGTGATGTTAAAAACGCGGTAGTTGTGCGTACCAGAAAAGGTGTTCGCCGTCCAGATGGTTCTTTGATCCGTTTTGACAGCAACGCGGCTGTTATCTTAAATGATAACTTGCAGCCAATTGGTACACGTATTTTCGGCCCTGTGACTCGCGAACTTCGTAATGATAAGTTCATGAAAATCGTTTCACTAGCCCCAGAAGTACTGTAAGGAGCCAATCATGGCAGCAAAAATACGTCGTGATGACGAAGTAATCGTACTAGCAGGTAAAGACAAAGGTAAGCGCGGAAAAGTGCTTTCAGTTGTTACTGAATCTGGTCGAATCTTTGTCGAAGGCATAAACTTGATCAAGAAACACCAAAAGCCGGTTCCACAATTGAACCAAGCTGGCGGCATTGTTGAGAAAGAAGCATCTATGGATGCATCAAACGTTGCGATCTTCAACTCGGAAACGAGTAAAGCTGATCGTGTAGGTTTCAAGATTGAAGATGGTAAGAAATTACGTATCTTTAAATCTACTGGTAAAACTATCTAATAGTTGGAGTAGAATGATGGCGAAACTGCATGAAGTATATAAAGACAAAGTAGTTGCGGAACTTCAAGAGAAGTTTGGTTTCAGCTCTGTCATGCAAGTCCCTCAGATCGAAAAGATCACATTGAATATGGGCGTGGGCGAAGCCCTAGCTGACAAGAAGATTTTAGATAACGCAGTAGCGGATCTAGCAGCAATCTCTGGTCAGAAACCTCTAATCACTAAAGCACGCAAATCTGTTGCTGGCTTCAAAGTGCGTGAAGGTTACCCGATTGGTTGTAAAGTAACCCTACGCGGCGAGCGTATGTGGGACTTTTTTGAGCGTTTGGTATCAATCGCTATCCCACGTATTCGTGACTTCCGTGGCGTAAGTGCTAAGTCTTTTGATGGACGTGGCAACTACAGCATGGGCGTACGTGAACAAATCATCTTCCCAGAAATCGATTACGATAAAGTAGACCGTGTACGCGGTATGGATATTACTATCACTACTTCTGCGAAATCTGATGAGGAAGGCCGTGCGTTGTTAGAAGCGTTTAACTTCCCATTTAAGAAATAAGGGTAGGGTTATGGCAAAGAATTCTATGAAAGCGCGCGAAGCAAAGCGCACAAAACTAGTTGCTCAGTTCGCTGAAAAGCGCGCGGCACTAAAAGCTATCATCAGTGATGTTAATACATCTGAAGATGATCGTTGGGACGCGGTACTTAAGCTACAAGCTTTACCTCGTGATTCTAGCCCTGCACGTCAACGTAATCGTTGTAACATTACGGGCCGCCCACATGGTTTCCTTCGCAAATTCGGCATGAGCCGTATTAAAGTTCGCGAAGCAGCTATGCGCGGTGAAATTCCTGGCCTTAAAAAGGCTAGCTGGTAATAGAATCATGGGAGTAAGACTATGAGCTTGCAAGATCCTATCGCGGATTTGTTTACACGAATTCGTAACGGTCAATCAGCGAAGAAAGTATCTGTAACGATGCCAACTTCAAAGCTGAAAGTAGCATTAGCTAAAGTACTAAAAGACGAAGGTTATATCGTAGATTTCGCCGTTAACGGTGAAACTAAACCTGAGCTTTCTATCGAGTTGAAGTACTTCGAAGGCAAAGCTGTAATTGAAAATATCCAGCGTGTAAGTCGCCCTGGTCTACGTATCTATAAGAAACGTGACCAATTACCTAAGGTAATGGGTGGTCTTGGTATCGCTATCGTATCAACTTCTAAAGGCCTAATGACAGACCGCACAGCACGTAGTGCTGGTGTTGGTGGTGAAATCATTGGTTTTGTAGCTTAATCGGAGGGGAACTATGTCTCGCATAGCAAAGGCACCAATTACTGTTCCTGCCGGTGTAGAAGTTACATTAAAAGGCCAGGAAATCACAGTTAAAGGCAAAAACGGTGAACTTACTCGTACTATCAACAACGCTGTTGAAGTACAAGTTAATGACAACGTTATTACTACTTTACCTCGTGATGGCGTAGCTAATGCATGGGCTCAAGCAGGTACTGCTCGCGCTCTAATCAACAACATGGTTGTTGGTACGCATGAAGGTTACGAGAAGAAACTTCAGTTAGTAGGCGTGGGTTACCGTGCTGCAGCTAAGGGTAAAACATTAGATTTAACTCTTGGCTTCTCACACCCAGTTAATTTCGCAGTTCCTGAAGGAATTACGATTGAAACTCCAAGCCAAACAGAAGTTCTAGTTAAGGGCGTAGATAAGCAGTTAGTTGGTCAAACAGCTGCTAACATTCGTGCATACCGTAAACCTGAGCCTTATAAAGGTAAGGGTGTTCGTTATTCAGATGAGAATGTACGCCGTAAAGAGGCTAAGAAGAAGTAAGGTAAGACGATGGATAAAAAAACAGCTCGTCTACGTCGTGCTAAACGCACTCGTAGAAATTATATTGAACAAGGCACAACGCGTCTTGTTATCCACCGCACGCCACGTCACATATACGCTCAAGTAGTAAATGCTGAGGGTAATGTACTGGCTGCTGCTTCTACTGTTGAAAAGGCTATTAGCGAAACAGTTAAAGGCACCGGTAACGTTGAAGCTGCGCAAGCAGTTGGCAAAGCGGTTGCTGAACGTGCGGCTGACAAAGGCATCGAAAAGATTGCTTTTGATCGCAGTGGCTTTAAATATCACGGCCGTGTGAAGGCGCTAGCTGATGCTGCGCGTGAAGCCGGTTTGCAATTCTAGGAGTAGACTATGGCTAACGTAGAAGCAAAGCAACAACAGCCTGATCTAGCTGAAAAGCTAATCGCGGTGAACCGTGTGTCTAAAGTAGTTAAAGGTGGTCGTATCTTTAGCTTTACTGCACTAACTGTAGTTGGTGATGGCGCAGGTAAAGTAGGTTTCGGTTATGGTAAAGCACGTGAAGTTCCAGCTGCTATTCAAAAAGCAATGGAAAAAGCACGTCGTAACATGATCAACGTAGACCTAAATGGCAACACATTACAGCATCCTGTTAAGGGACGTCATGCTGGCTCACTAGTGTTCATGAAACCAGCATCTGAAGGTACTGGTATCATTGCAGGTGGTGCTATGCGTGCAGTACTAGAAGTTACTGGTGTGCAGAACGTACTTTCTAAATGTTACGGTTCTACTAACCCGATCAACGTGGTACGTGCAACGATTTCGGCTCTTGAGAATATGAATTCTCCACAGTCAATCGCTGCTAAACGTGGCCTTCGCGTAGACGAAATACTGGGGTAACCATGGCAAATCAAACTGTAAAAGTAACACAAGTAAAAAGCTCTATCGGTCGTTTACCGAAACATAAAGCTACATTACGCGGTCTTGGTTTACGTCGTATCAACCACACTGTTGAGTTAGAAGACACAGCATGTGTACGTGGTATGATAAACAAGGTTTCTTACATGGTTAAGGTAGAGGGTTAATTCGATGCATTTGAATACACTTTCACCTGCTGCAGGTTCAAAAACTGCTCCAAAACGTGTTGGTCGTGGTATCGGTTCTGGTCTAGGTAAGACTGGCGGCCGTGGTCACAAAGGTCAAAAATCACGTTCTGGCGGCAAAGTACGCGTTGGTTTTGAAGGCGGTCAAATGCCTATGCAACGTCGTCTACCTAAATTTGGTTTTACTTCTCGCAAATCTTTAGTATCTGCAGAAATAAACCTTTTTGAAATCGCTAAAGTAGAAGGCGATGTGGTAGACCTAAGCGCGTTACAAGCAGCTGGTCTAGTTAAAAAGAACGTTCTTTTCGTTAAAGTTGTTAAATCTGGCGAAGTTTCACGCGCTGTTACCGTTAAAGGCCTTAAAGCCTCTAAAGGTGCTCGCGAAGCTATTGAAGCTGCCGGAGGCAAGGTAGAAGACTAAGGAAGTACTAATGGCTAAACCAGGTCAAGATACAAAAAGTGCACAAGGTGGACTTTCGGAATTGAAGCGCCGATTACTCTTCGTATTGGGTGCTATCATAATTTACCGTCTAGGTTCATTTGTGCCGATCCCTGGGATTGACGCCGCTGTACTTGCCGATTTCTTCGAGCAACAAAAGGGCACCATTGTTGAGATGTTCAACATGTTCAGTGGTGGTGCACTTGAGCGAGCTTCAGTGTTAGCACTGGGTATTATGCCCTATATCTCGGCTTCGATTATTACGCAACTATTAACGCATATGTATCCTCCGTTTATAGAGCTTAAGAAAGAAGGTGAGCAAGGGCGTAAAAAAATTAGCCAGTACACACGCTATGGCACGCTTGTGCTAGCTACTATTCAATCAATCGGTATTGCTTCTAGCTTACCGGGCATGATGGAGGGGTTAGTTGTTAACCCTGGTATGGGTTTCTATTTCACCGCAGTGGTGAGTTTAGTAACTGGTACTATGTTCCTTATGTGGTTGGGTGAACAAATAACAGAGCGCGGTATCGGTAACGGTATCTCTGTTCTAATATTTGTTGGTATTGTAGCTAACTTGCCGTCTGCTATTGGTTCGACAGTCGAAATGGCGCGCCAAGGTGATTTGAATGTTTTTGTACTGTTGATGGTTGCGGTAATCGTATTCGCTGTTACTTATCTTGTAGTGTTTTTCGAACGTGGACAACGTCGTATTGTTGTTAACTACGCTAAACGCCAACAAGGTCGTCAAGTATTTGCTGCTCAAAGCACGCATTTACCACTAAAAGTAAATATGGCGGGTGTTATTCCACCAATCTTCGCTAGCAGTATAATTCTGTTCCCTGGTACAATTGCTAGCTGGTTCGGCCAAGGTGAAGGTCCAGTCGCTGATGTATTACAAGCTGTTGCTACTACGTTGACCCCAGGTCAACCGTTGTACTCACTTGTTTTAGCTGCGGCTATTATCTTCTTCTGCTTTTTCTACACAGCGTTGGTTTTTAACCCACGTGAAACAGCAGATAACCTTAAGAAATCTGGCGCATTTATCCCAGGTATTCGTCCAGGTGAGCAGACATCTAAATACATTGATAAAGTGATGACACGCCTGACATTGGCAGGTGCTTTGTATATAACCTTTATCTGTCTGGTGCCTGAATTCATGACGATGGCGTGGCAAACGCCATTCTACTTCGGCGGTACATCAGTTTTGATTATCGTTGTAGTGATCATGGACTTTATGGCACAAGTACAGACTCACCTGATGTCTCATCAGTATGATTCTGTGCTGAAAAAAGCGAACCTTAAAGGCTACGGTCGATAAGGTCAGTTTACGGAGTTGAGCAATGAAAGTACGTGCTTCCGTTAAGAAAATATGCCGTAACTGTAAAGTTATTAAACGTGCTGGTGTAGTACGCGTAATTTGCAGTGAGCCTAAGCATAAGCAAAGGCAAGGTTAAGTAAACAGCGTGCAGGCTGAGTTTTCTCGGCCTGTGTTTTTAGTAGTAATTTGGTCTTCGTTTGAGTATCCTTACGGGCTTTTCAAACAGATGATTACCAAATTCGAATATAGGAGATGTGTTAGTGGCCCGTATTGCTGGCATTAACGTCCCTGATCATAAACATGCAGTTATTGGTTTAACAGCTATTTATGGCATAGGTAAGACTCGCTCTAAGGCTATCTTAGTAGCGACTGGTATCGCCGAAACCACAAAAATCGGTGAACTTTCAGACGAAATTCTTGACGTACTGCGTGATGCAGTTGGCAAGTACACTGTTGAAGGTGATCTTCGTCGTGAAGTTACTTTAAATATCAAGCGCCTTATGGACCTTGGTTGTTATCGTGGCCTACGTCACCGTCGCTCTTTACCACTACGTGGTCAAAGAACTAAGACTAACGCGCGCACCCGCAAGGGTCCTCGTAAGCCTATTAAGCGATAAGGGGATAGTATTATGGCTAAGACACCAATTCGTCGTAAAAAGGTTAAAAAACAAGTTGCTGATGGTATGGCTCATGTTCATGCGTCTTTCAACAACACTATTGTAACGATTACCGACCGTCAAGGTAATGCACTATCATGGGCTACTGCCGGTGGTTCAGGTTTCCGTGGTTCACGTAAATCTACACCATTTGCTGCTCAGGTTGCTGCAGAGCGTGCAGGTACTGCTGCTCAAGAATACGGTTTAAAAAATCTAGAAGTTTTCATCAAAGGTCCAGGTCCAGGTCGTGAATCTGCTGTACGTGCTTTGAATGCTGCTGGTTACCGTATTACCAACATTACTGACGTGACGCCTATACCACATAATGGTTGTCGTCCACCGAAGAAACGTCGCGTTTAACAATAGGTTAGGAGAAATAACATGGCAAGATATTTGGGCCCTAAGCTCAAGCTGAGTCGTCGTGAAGGTACTGACCTGTTCCTTAAGAGCGGCGTAAGAGCTATCGACTCTAAGTGTAAACTTGAGACTGCACCTGGTCAGCACGGCGCCCGTAAAGGTCGTTTATCTGATTACGGTTTACAATTACGTGAAAAGCAAAAAGTACGTCGTATATACGGTGTATTAGAAAAGCAATTCCGTAACTACTACAAAGAAGCTGCTCGCCTTAAAGGTAATACAGGTGAAAACTTGTTACAGCTTTTAGAGCAACGTTTAGACAATGTTGTATATCGCATGGGTTTTGCTAGCACACGTGCAGAAGCACGTCAGTTAGTAAGCCATAAAGCGATTTTAGTTAATGGTCGTGTTGTGAACATTCCTTCATACGTAATTACTCCAGAAGATACTGTTGTAATCCGTGAGAAGTCTAAGACACAAGCACGTATCATCGCTGCTCTAGAGTTGGCTGAGCAACGTGAAAAGCCGACTTGGGTTGAAGTTGACGGTAAGAAATTGGAAGGCAGCTTTAAGCGTCTACCTGAGCGTTCAGACCTGTCTGCGGACATTAATGAACAACTAATCGTCGAACTTTACTCTAAGTAAAGTTAAGAGTTAAGAGAGGATAAAATGCAGGGTTCTGTTACAGAATTTCTAAAACCAAGGTTAGTCGACATCGACGCTATCAACCCAACGCGTTCTAAAATAGTTTTAGAACCATTAGAGCGTGGCTTTGGCCATACTCTGGGTAATGCTTTACGCCGTATATTACTTTCATCTATGCCTGGATGTGCAGTAACTGAAGTTGAAATCGACGGTGTATTACATGAGTACAGCGCGAAAGAAGGCGTTCAAGAAGACATCATTGAAATACTATTAAACCTTAAAGGTTTAGCAGTAACGTTAGAAGGCAAAGATGAAGTTTTTCTGACCCTGACTAAATCTGGTGTAGGCCCTGTTACTGCGGCTGATATTCAGCACGATGGCGATGTAACAATTGCTAATCCAGATCACGTTATTTGTAATTTAACTACAAATAACAGCGAGATCAGCATGCGTATTCGTGTTGAACGTGGTCGTGGTTATGTGCCGGCATCTAGTCGTTTATCCTCTGATGACGATGAGCGTCCAATTGGTAGATTGTTGCTTGATGCATCATTTAGCCCAGTTGAACGTATTGCGTACTCGGTTGAATCAGCTCGAGTTGAGCAACGTACAGATTTAGACAAGTTAATCATTGATATGGAAACAAACGGCACTTTAGATCCAGAAGAAGCGATCCGCCGTGCGTCTACTATCTTAGCTGAGCAATTAGATGCATTCGTAGATTTACGTGATGTAACTGAGCCAGAAGAGAAAGAAGAGAAGCCAGAATTCGATCCTATTCTACTTCGTCCAGTTGATGACCTTGAATTAACAGTACGCTCAGCAAATTGTTTGAAAGCCGAGCAAATTCAATATATCGGTGATTTAGTTCAGCGCACTGAAGTTGAGCTTCTTAAAACACCTAATTTAGGTAAGAAGTCTCTAACTGAAATTAAAGACGTGCTAGCTTCACGTGGACTTTCTCTGGGCATGCGCCTAGAAAATTGGCCACCTGCAAGTTTAGCTGAATAATCTAAATCACTATATTAGTTTAGTTAGAAGGATAGGGTCATGCGCCATCGTAAGAGTGGTCGTCAATTAAACCGTAACAGTAGCCATCGTAAAGCGATGTTTAGCAATATGGCAGGTTCTTTGGTGAAACATGAAATCATCAAAACTACTTTGCCTAAAGCGAAAGAGTTACGTCGTGTAATTGAACCTTTAATCACACTGGCTAAGACTGACAGTGTAGCAAATCGCCGTTTAGCGTTTGCTCGCACGCGTGATAATGAAGTTGTTGGTAAATTATTCAGTGAAATCGGTCCACGTAACGCGGATCGTCCAGGTGGTTACACTCGTATTCTTAAGTGTGGCTTCCGTACTGGTGATAATGCACCAATGGCTTATATTGAACTAGTTGGTCGCCCAGCGACTAGCGAAGCAGTTCAAGAAGACGCACAGTCTGCAGAGTAAGTCTTAAAGAAACCTAAAAGCCGAGCCTATGCTCGGCTTTTTCTTGCCTAAAATTTGTCAAACTATATGAACCAGTAATTACCTTCTATTATGGGCAATGACTCATAGATTCTGAATTGATAAGTTGTTTTGACAGCTGCTTTAATAGCTCTACCTAATTACTCTTTATTTACCATTCATTCAAAATAGCCTATCAGATTCTAGTTAAAGATCATTTCCACTATATATTGTGATTTACAGCTATTAATAATACCGCCGCGAATTGAGCTACAATTAGAGCAATCCCTAACGAAGTTTCTACTTATAGAGCTGATTAAAAGATATAACGTGCGTACTCTTATATATATACCGGTACTAAGAACCTCAGAGTAAAGTTAACCATTACGGCCTAAGTAAACTTCCTCCTAAAATATGTAAAACTATTATTAAACATAGGCTGATCAATTTAATTCTCAGCTTTTGATTAATTTAAATGATTATAGGAATACGACTCTTGCTCTATTGGTTGTTTTTTCCGCATCGATGATCGAAATATGTCTCTACCCGTTAGTAGTTGCCACAACTTTCATTTCAGATAGCTCTATGAACCTATTAATAATGGTAGTTTAGTTGTGTTTTTGAGCGTTTAGCTCAAATACTCAGCGAACAGCACATTATTTCAAGTTTTCTTCAAAAAAGGGTTGATCTGTTTTCGGATCCCCCTATAATGCGACCCCACTGAGACGGGAAACGCCAACGCATAGCGAGGCATGAACAACTCAGGGTGTTAAGTAAAACTTAGTTTGAATCTTTTTAGAAAGTTTAAATTTAAGTGTTGACAAAAAAATAGGAAAGCGTAATATGCGCAGCCCTAGCGAGATAAAGTTTAACTTTATAATCGCAACGTTCTTTAACAATATAAAGCAATCATCTGTGTGGGCACTCGTACAAATTGAGTTCTAACAGCCAACCTACTTAGGTAGCGAGGCAAACAAATTAGAGTCTCAATTGAAAACTGAGTGACCAAC